>JAXJYR010000259.1:0-8782 GCA_036306885.1 Longicatena sp. | reverse complement strand
TAAGTTAAATGCTCTTACTTTATATGTATATGTACTTCCTACTTTTAATGATGTACTTGTGACACTTGTATTGGTTGTACGTTTTACTTGACGATATGCGCCACCATCTTTGGCACGATATACTTCATAGTATTTCATACCTGGCACTTTATCCCAAGCTAATGTCACTGATGTTCCATTTTCTTCTGTAATCGTAAGCGTTGGATTTACTTTTCCAATAATTCCGACAACTTCATTTGAACCTTCTGTCATTACTCGATCAACTGAGTCATAACGTGCTGCCTTCACTTGGTATGCATATGTTCCTTCTAACATATCTTTAGAAGTATATGTTGTTGCATCTTTTCCTAATGTTAGAACTTTTTTCCATTCACCATCGTTTGCTTTACGATAGATAATGTAACGTGTTGCACCTTCTACTGAAGTCCAAGTTAAATCAATCTTCGTTTCTCCATTGTTTGTAAGTGTTAATACTACTTCACCTTCTAGCATTGCAGTGGCACTGACTGTTTCTGAATATTCACTGTTGTCTGCTTTGACACGGTAAGTATAAGCTTTACCTGTTTTTACTCCTACATGTGTATAAGTTGGTTCTGTAGTAGTAGCTACTTCCATCCATTCACCTTCATTAGTGAAACGTTCTACAATATAGCTTGTCGCATCTTTATATGCATCCCAAGTTAATTGAATTGTTTTGTAGTTTGTTGCGGTTGCGACTACATTTTCAATTTGTTGAGGAAGTTTTTCTAAGGCATTAAATGCAGCCTGTAATGCTTGTGTTGCAGTATCAATTTCAGCTTGTGTGATTTCTTTTTCTGCATATACCATTTGCGCATTGTCATAAGCCTCGACATAAGCATTCCAAGATTCGACAGTATATTCATCTTCCATCGCACCTTTACTTAATTCAACTTCTAATGCTGTTTTATCATATACGATTACATTGGCTTTTGTTTGATATGCACTAGAACCTACATGTAAAATTGTTTCTCCACTTGCTAACGCAGTAAGCACTTGGTTTTCAATGCTTGCCACATTAGTATCTGCTACAGACCATACTACATTTTCATATTCCATAATTTCGATTGCATAAATATGCATGTTGTAACGTGTACCAGAAGTTTCTCCATTACCTCTTACTTCAACTTGATATTCTCCATATGGAAGTTTTTCACTTAAATATAATGTTTCTTGTTCAAGACGTGAACTCATATATGGATCATATGTATCATAATATTCACCATTTAGATAGACGTCACATGCACCACTTACTGATTCTTTGTTTCCAATGATTTTAAATTGGTTTCCAGTGAACGCAAAGCTAAAGCTTGTATTTTGGGCAGCCTCTGGTGTTGTAATATTAATCCACTTACCAGTGTAATCACTACCCCATCCACCATTGAATGTCAATCTAGAATCATTATATAAGTATGTTACAACGTTATTTGGTGTTGATAATAAGTTAATTGGATCACTTGTTAAAGTAACGTTTTGTTGTCCATTTACTGCTAAGTAGTAAGTATCTTTATCTAATGTAATACGTTTTTCTTTTACTTTTACGCTAATCGTATCTTCATAATTCATAAATGATACTTTTACATTCGCAACACCTGCTTTTAACGCAGTAATTGTACCATTTTCATCTATGCTTACGATATCACTATCACTTGACCATGTTACATCATTTCTGCTTCCTGTTTCAATTGAGTATAAATGATAGTATTGATTTCCCGTAGTACCTGTACTTGTTTTTCCATTACCAATTACTTTTACATGGTGAGGACCATCTTCTAGTAATGGACTTGCATAAATTGTCTTACCAATTGTTACCGTTGTTGAATATGGGTCAATTGTATCTAAATATACATCATCCACATATACATCTAATTGACATAAATATGGTTCTGATTTTCCTACGATATTAAAGTAGTTTCCATTAAAGTCAAATTCATATCCTTTGCTTGTTAATTGATCTAATTTAGCTGATGTCCAAGCTCCTGTAGGGTCTGGTGACCATCCACCGATAAAGGTAATGTTTTCATCATCAGATAACCAAATTTGTTGGTGGTTGCTTGTTTCAATTAAATCTAATGGATATGTTGTATATGTTAATGATTGTTGATCATCAGCATATAATTCAATTTCATTTTCATCAAAGTGAATACCTACAATTGGTTCTCCTTTGATGGCTTTTTTTGATAATGCAGTAATATCTGCTTTGATTTCTTGCATGAATGATGCACTATAGCTCTTCGCAATATTGTCTTGTAGTTGTTGAATTTCATCACTTAACCATGCATGTTCTGTTTCTAAGTATTTAAGTTTTTCAACTTCACGCATACCTTCGATGAATTTTTCAAAACGTGGTGAAGATTTTGCTTGCATTTCATCTGAATCTCTTGCATCTGGATAAATCAAGTATAAGTCTCCATCAACGAATAGTTGGTTGGCACCTGTTTCATATGGTTCAGCATTAAATGAGTCTAATGCCCAACGTAAATATCCTTTTACATCGTGTTTGTATGCTGTATATACCGCAAATGCACTGTGTCCTGGAGGGTTTGCCATCGCACCATATCCACCACCACATGTATAGAACGTCGTATGTAATCCTACTTCATTACGATGTGCAATGACATCATCACGACTTAATAAAGAGCTTGCTAAAGAAATATCATCTAAATCATCAAATGCTGCTTCTGCTTCATATGAGTTCGCTGCAAGTGAAATTTTGAAGCTTTCTCCATCTTCATTTTGAATAGAATGTACTAAGTTTATAACTGGTTGAACTTGTGATAAAGATAATTCATCCATTGATAAGTAAGTAATGTCGAACCATCCTTTTTCTTCCATATGTTTCATATAGTCAGTTAAGAAAATCGTATATAGTTCTTCCCAACGTGCTCCACCAGTTTTCACTGATTCACAAATCACTTCATCATTTGCTTCGTCATAGTAAGTAATTCTTCCACCCCAAGGCGATAATGAGAAACTCTTAATTTGACTATCAATACCATATTCTAAGTTTAGGTTTACCCAGTAATCTAAATCAGTGTAATCAAATGACCATGTTCCATCACTATTCTTTTTCCATTTTACCATAGAAGGATAAACGTCTGGTGTTTGTGTTGACCATGCATCTTCTACTACGGTTACCGTAATCGCATCTCCACCTGCTTTAGCATATAGTTCTAATTGACTACGTAATCCTGCTTCATATTGAGGGTCTAAATGAACATAATATAATGGACGAGTATCAGATTTACCATATCCCACTGTTGTATTGAAATATTCAGTAGCTGTTTGTTTAGAGTAATAACGATTACTACTATATGGATACATCCATAATTCTAAGTGTGTTGATAATTCATCTGGAAGTAATATGTCTAATACTTCTACAGTATAGTCAAAGCTTGCTAATACTTCTTCTTGACTATCTTTTAATTGGATAGTTCCATGATATACACCTGGTGTTGCATCTTTTGGAAGATAAATATCTACCCAGATTCCAGTTAAAGTTTTAGGTGCTAAATCCATAACTGTTTTACCAGAAATAATATCCATTGTATGTCTATTATTTTTAGAGTCTAATGGTGCTAATAAATAACTTGCGTCAATGTGTTCTGCTGATAAAGTACTTGTATCAGATACAAAATCACTTACTTCAATACGTACATCATCATATCCTTTGGTACGTGTGAATAAATCGATACGACTTGTAAGGTGGTCATTTTTCCATCCTGCACCACTCCAACTACGATCACCTAATGTACCACTATCATACATTTGTGCTAAGTAATCTAAGTATGATTCTTGATAGCGATGTGTATTATTGTCACTTACTTGAGCTGAGAATTCTTCTTTTGTTGCTCTTACAACAACTTTCACACTATCGCTTAGTTCAGTTCCGTCTAATGTAGCGACAATATTTGTTGTACCTGCTTGTAACGCGGTAATTGTTCCATCTTGGGTAACTGTCGCAATGCTTTCGTCTTCACTTGAATAAATGACATCAGGTACATTTTCAGCAAAAGAAGGTTGCGTTGTATAAGAAACTTTTGCTTCTAATCCTGGTTCTAATGAAATACTTGCTTTATTTAACGTAATACCAGTTACAGCAAAGTATGCTTCATTAATATAAACCATCGCATAGTTAATTGCCGATTCATGAGATGCAGAGGCCGCTTCATTTTTATCAGCTGTAATTTGTACTTTAATGACGTGTGGTCCTTCACTTATTTCACCACTATCAAATAATAATGAATTGTTTTTACGTGAAGAGGCATAATAATCAATACTTCCTACTTCTACATCATCAATATAGACAGTGGCGATTGGTCCAGAAGGACATTTGTGTCCATATAGTTTTACTTGTTTACCAGTAAAAGTAAATGTAAAAGATGGATATTCATCACCAAATTTAGATTTATCACTCCAGTGTTCCGCTACATCTTCACCATAAGTCTCTTTACTATCTGATGCCCAACCTTTAGAGTAAGTAAAATAGTAAGGACCTTCGGTTACAGAATCATCCACTTTAATTTCTCTAACATTTTCAATTACATTTAATGTATAAGTTAATGTTTGATCTAATTCTTTAATATAAGCATTAATTTGTGTTGTCCCTATTGCTTTTGGTTTAAGATTTCCATTTTGATCCACTTGTGCAATAGATTCATCATCACTTGAATAAGTAATGGTTGCATCTGCTTCACTTGGATATAAAGTAGGCACTACATTTAATGCGTGTCCTAGCTTCAATTCATATGCTTCTTGTTCAAAACTTGCTGCTTTTACTACACCAGTTGTATCATAAGTAACTTCAGCATAGTCTACTTGCATATTATATCCAGATGCAGCTTCGTTTTTTGTTTTTGATGGTTGATAACGTAATACGTGGAAATCATTTTCTAATACTCCATAATCACTACTATCAAACAGTTTTACTTGTTGGGTTTCTTTTTTCCCATATGCATCTGCATATCCTACTAATTCATCATCAATATAAACTGATTGAATTCCTCCAACCCCTTCTTGTTTACCATAGACAGAAATTGCGGTTCCAAAGAATCTAATTTCAACATATGTATCATCCCAATTAGATTCTTTAATGTTAGCCCAGTGTTCATCCCCATTATAAAATAAATTTGGATAATTTTTAGATGTTCCCCAAGAACCATAAAATGTCATTTGATTGGTTCCACTACCAATATCAAAGTCATTAATGATTAAGGTTTCAGTACTTGCGAACAATGGTTCTACTTGAATTGGACATAAGCTCAATACCATAAATAAGCTTAATAATAATGATAAAAACCGTTTCATAAACCTTCTCCTTTCTTTATCATCTATGTATTTTTATTATACGACCATTACCAACAAAATTAAAGCTTTTTGTAAGCGGTATCAGCAAACTAAAAAAGAGCGAAATCGCTCTTATCATCAATATATTTACTTATAATTGTTTCTGTTGAAATAATTTTAAACTCACCATATAGTTTATTACCATAAAACCAGTACTCACTAATAATGCCTTATGATAGCCTTCTACTTGTTGAATACCATAAATAATCGAATTACCATCCATTAAATAAGTAGGTATATATTCACTGATTTGGGGTATAAAGCTAATTGCATAACATAATAAAATCATAGTAAGAATACCAGTTAAGACAGTCGTATTCGATGACGCAAAGCTTGAACATAACACTAATAATGATATGCACCATAAACCAAAGACCCACCAACAAATTACTGCCAAAAACAAGTTCAATGCGATGGTGTTATCCCAATAATACATGTTATAGCCATAGGTAATTCCAAAACATAGCCAATAGCCAATCGTCCATAGAAGCATTAATATCATCGCTTTAGTGAAAAGCACCTTATATCTTTTTAAGCCTTTTGTTAAGGATAATATCAAGGTTCCTGATTCATATTCCTGTGTAAAACGATTACTTTGAATCAGAAGAAAGGTTGTCAGTGCCATTGGCATATTCTTAAAGAATTGAACCCAAGAATCTAATGCGGTAATTTCTCCGATGGTAATACTCATTCCACTATCTGCCATCGATTGCGATAAAGCTTCGATTAAGTATGGTGTCAGCTTGGCAATTGCTGGATTCATAATTCCAAATAGAACAAATAAAATGATTAGCATCAATAGCTTTCCACTCCGTAATTGAGCCATCCATTCTTTTTTGAAAAAGGCGATAAATGCTTTCATGATGTTACCACCTCCATAAACAATGATTCTAATGTAGGCTCTAAGCGTTCTATTTTATGAAAAGAGATTTGGTGATCCAACATAAACTGAATGATTTCAGTTAGCTCATTCTCATTTCCTTTAAACCTTAATTGATTTTGTTGTCTTTGTAATGTTTGAAATTGTGATAATAGCTTTAATGTATCTTCCACTTTTTCAACTTCTAATACATATTCATTTTGGCGATGATATCCTTTTAAATCAGCTATTTTACCTTGCATTTGGATCTTACCATCATTTAAAAAAGCGACATCGCTACAAATTCGTTCCACATCCGTTAAGATATGTGTCGAAAACAAGATTGTAGTCTGTTCTTTTAAGGATAATAAGATATCTAATATCTCCTTTCTTCCAATTGGATCCAAGGCAGAAGTAGGTTCATCACAAATTAATAATTGAGGACGATTCATCAATGCTTGGGCAATCCCTAATCTTTGTTTCATCCCTCTTGAAAAGCCTTTGATACGATGTGCTTCTTGTGCTAAACCAACTAACTTTAATAATTCTTCGCAACGCTGCTTATTTTCTATCTTAGATAAACCATTTAATTCACCACAATAAAATAAATATTCATAAGCCGTCATAAAGTCATAAAAGGTAGGTACATCAGGTAAATAACCAATATATTGATTGGTTTTACTTTCTCCATATACTACTTTTTCACCATTGATAAAGATTTCCCCTTCATCCATTTTTAATAGTCCTAGCATCATTTTCATGGTCGTTGTTTTACCAGAACCGTTTTTTCCAATAAAGCCAAAAATACTATGTTCAGGTACACTAAAGCTTAAATCCTTTAAAACTTGTTTCTTTCCAAAACGTTTGGATACCTTTTTAATTTGTAATAATTCCATTAAGCATCTTCCTTACCAAAGACAAAATATAAAATTGGTCCGACATAGTTCATTAATACAATGGTAATGACCAACCATAATACACGATTTCCTCTTTTATAGGTATCATGCGTTAAAATATGATATAAGGTATAACCTAATAAGATAAATTGTACGATGACAAGGGGGATGAAAAAAGGTAAAAATTCCATAAATTGTTCCATAACTAATTCTCCTCTCTATAAGTTTCGATACAAAAGCCATGATATCCACAGCTTGTACACGTTAATTTGCGTAAGGTTACTGTATGATCTGCAAATAACATTTCTTTATATGGTGGTTTAAAGATGGTATGACATTTAGGGCAAACATAAACCAAATTCTGATGCATATATTTACTTATCCATATCGCTAGTGGAATATCAAGCAAAAGCCAAATAAGTAAAATCCACCAATTTCCTGTCGCAAAACCAGCATAAATTCCAATCCATTGACATAGTGAAAATGGGATTCCTACCACTATCATAATGAAATGTAATTTATGCATTTTCTTTTTATTTCTAATGACATAATCAATATTACGAAAAGATGCTACAGAAAACTCATCAAATTTTTTTAATTCTTTTGCGATACTTTCTATTTTTTCAAGCTTTTCTTTTGCAGCTTTTATTTCTGATTGAAGTTCTTCTTTTCTTTGATTCAATAATAAATTAATAATTTCATTGCGATGTTCTTCTTCTAACAATTGTTTAATATGCTCAATTGAAATACCAATATCACGTAAAAAGAGAATCATTTTCATTTTTTCGACGTCATCTTGTGTATAGAGTCTTCTTCCACCTTCTGATAATTGACTTGGTACTAAAATATTTCTTTGGTCATAATATTGAATGGTTCTTACTGATACGCCACAAAGCTTGGCAATTTCTCCAGTTGTATATTTTTGCACAATTCCATCTCCTTACAGCATTAATTTACATGATAACGTAACGTAATAAGCAACACTTTTTTGTGATTTATGAAAAAAAGAGCGATTTTCGCTCTTTTTATGCATTTCAGATTATAGTTTAATAAATTGTTCAACGTCGATGACAAAGATGGTTGCCCCTCCCACCTGTACTTCTACTGGGAAGGATGCATATCTTCCAATATCATAAGATGCGGTACTTGGTACGACTTCTGTGCGACGACGACTGTATTCCCCAATAATTTCAATCGCATGTTCTACTTTATCATCATCTGTCCCAACAATCAATGTTGTATTTCCTGAACGTAAGAATCCACCTGTCGTTGCTAAACGAGTTACTTGATAGTTTTCTTTCGTAAGTGCTGATGATACAGCAGGTGAATCGTCATTTGACATAATTGCTAAAACTAATTTCATTTTGGTTCTCCTTTCTTTTTGCTATGATTAACTATATTTTACCATGTAACCACTGACATTACAACGGAAACCAAATTTTCTCATAACTTCACACAATGTCAAATATTATACATTAAAACGGAAGTGAAGAATATCTCCATCTTGTACAACGTAGTCTTTTCCTTCTAGACGTAATTTTCCCGCTTCTTTAATGGCAGCTTCACTTTCTAATTCGTCCATATCTTCGTATGTATAACATTCTGCACGAATGAATCCACGTTCAAAGTCAGAGTGAATAACTCCAGCACATTGTGGAGCTTT
>JAXJYR010000258.1:0-2949 GCA_036306885.1 Longicatena sp. | reverse complement strand
GCTTCTTTTTGCATATCATCGTATTGAATTTGCAAAGATTGTTCAATTTCTAAAAAGTTTTCTTCGATACAATCTTGGGGAATTTGAAATTCATTTACATCATTGAAGTTCACAAAATGAAATAAAAATTTCGCAATTCCTTGTTCAGCTAAATATTGCGTATGATGATAAATACGATAGTCTTCTACATATAGTAGATGTTCATCGCACAAAGTAGTTAAATAGTCTGCTAATTCTAAAGACGGAAATTCTTTCAAAATTGTTGTTTCTAAAGATGCATAATCAGTATACGTATCTCCATTTTTCATACATAAATCTAAAACCAAAGCGACAATGCGTGCTTTGATACGATATGGATGTTGTAAATCAAAACCAATTTCCATCGCAATTTTATCAGCACTTTGAAATCCTACCCCTTCAATATCATAAATTAAACGATAGGGATTTTCTTTAATCATTTCTGGTGCATCATCACCATATTCTTGTTCAATTTTAATTGCCATTTTGCCATTAATACCATAACGCGCAAAAAAGGAAGAAAGAGGATCTTCATCCGCAAAATAAGTTTTTACACCATCATAAATAATTTCTTGTTTTTTCAAAGCCAAACCAGGAACTGTCGCTAATACCTGTTTATCATCTAAAATGATTCTCATCGCATCTAAGCCTAAGGTATCGACAATTAATTTAGCTGTCGCTTTTCCAATTCCTTTAAATAAGGAACTAGAGAAAAAGCGAACCAAAGAATCATAGTCTTTACGTAATGATAATTCATATCCCGTAAATTGAAATTGCATTCCATAACGAGAATGTTCTATGAAATTTCCATATAAACAATAATATTCATTTACTTGCATTTGATTACAATAGCCAACCGCAATAAAATCATCATATTCATCACTTAAAAATTTTAAAACTGAATAACCATTTGATTCATTATGAAAAATAATATGCAATAATTTAGCTTCAATTGAATTATTTTCGTTCATAACTCCTCCTAACCCATTAATAATATACATGCAATAAAATTATTTAATGCATGTATCAATATACATACAATCAATGATTGACTACGTTGATAAGAACGACCTAATACTATCCCTATCATCGTATATACAAACCAATATCCTAATTCAGAAATACCACCAATCAATAATGTATCCATCACATGGATAAACCCAAATATTAACGATGAAATAATTAAACCACTTTTATTCCAATTACGGTATTGGAAATATTCAAGTAACGATCCCCTAAAAACACACTCTTCAACAATCGGTGCAAAAACACATGTCACAAACATTAAAAGAGCGGGATAAAGATGCGATTGAGATTCAATAGATTGTTGATTCATACTACCATTCGTATGAAATATTAGTGATACTAAAAGTGATAAAACAAAATTAACAAATAAAATGAAACCCATACTCTTAAAAATCAAAAGGATTGATTTCTTTAAATCTTTGTTAAAATTGTACCATCCTTTGATTAATTGTTTACGTGAAAAATAAATCATCAAGATTAAATAAACAAGATATCCACCTAATAAAACATTAGGTGGAAACGTAATTGCATATGAATCTAATAATAATGTAATTTTAGTTAAAATCGAAGGTAATATGATTAAATAACCGATAAAATAAAATGCTAGCATTCCTAATAAATGCCTTAATTTTAGATTAAGCATTTAAAAATTGCTCCAATTTAGCAGCTAAGCTTTCGCCTTCTTTAAATACTTCTTCAATGACTCCTCCACCAAGGCATACCTCACCTTGATAGAAGACAGCTTCTTGTCCACAAGTTACACTAGAAACACCTTGTGGGTATGAACATAACACAACATCTTCAGAAATAAAGCAAATTGAAACATCGTGATCTTTTTGACGATATCTAAATTTCGCAGTACATTTATAGTCACCACTAGGTTTATCTGCAGAGAACCAATTTACATTAGAAACGATACAACTAGTTGAAAATAACCAATCATTTTCTTCTCCATTTGTTACATATAATAAGTTCTTTTCAACATTTTTTCCTACTACAAACCATGGTCCTTTGTTTCCACCGATACCTAAACCTTTACGTTGCCCAATTGTATAGTATAAAACCCCACTATGACGTCCTAATACTTCTTTTGTATTTACATCAATGATATCCCCATCTTTTGATGGTAAATAGTTTTGTAAGAAGTTTTTGAAATTACGTTCTCCAATAAAACAAATACCTGTACTATCTTTTTTCGAAGATACACTATCTAATTCTAGACGTTTCGCAATTTCTCGTACTTCTGACTTTTGTAATTCTCCAATTGGAAATAATGTTTGTTTTAGAGATGATTGAGATACTTGACATAAGAAATATGTTTGATCTTTATTATCATCTAAACCTCTAAGCATTTTTGATTCGTGTTCTCCATGTTCCACACGAGCATAGTGTCCTGTTGCTAATAAATCAAATCCTAGCTTACGCGCATAATTCATAAAGGCATCAAATTTAATATATTTATTACATAAAATATCTGGATTAGGTGTTCTACCTTTTCCATATTCATCTAAAAAATATGTAAATACGTTATCCCAGTATTCTTTTACGAAATCAACACGTAATAATTCAAGACCAAGTTTATCTGCTACTGCTTTTGCATCCATATAATCTTGTTCTTGCGGACATACATCGTTTCCGATTGTTGGATTTCCTAAAATATCATTATTGGCAAATGCATCCCAGTTTCTCATGAATGCACATGTTACATCATAACCTTGTTCTTTTAAAAGATAAGCAGCTACAGCTGAATCAACTCCACCACTTAAACCTACTAATACTTTTTTACTCATAAAAATACCTCACCTATTTTATTATAGCATAAACAACAGCAAAAATTTAATAAAAAAAGAACTCATTACTGAGTTCTTTTTACCTGGCGATGTGCTATCTTCACTAGAGCACGTC
>JAXJYR010000257.1:0-4994 GCA_036306885.1 Longicatena sp. | reverse complement strand
ATGTATGGCATATTGCATGGGAGTTTCTTTAGAAGGAATTCAACAAGTGATTGCGACTTTTACTGGAGTTGAACATCGCCTTGAATATTTAGGAGAAAAAGATGGAGTCCGTTTTTATAATGACTCGAAAGCAACGAATACTCATGCGGCATCAGCGGCCCTAAGCAGCTTTGCGCAAGGTATTGTGTTATTAGCGGGAGGATATGATAAAGGTATCTCTTTCGATGATTTAAAACAGTATGATACTAATGTTAAAACATGTATTGCGTTTGGACAAACCAAAGAAATGTTCAAAGATATCTTTTCTTCTGTTACATTAAAAGAAACAATGAAGGAAGCATTTGACGAAGCGTTAAAGGTGGCTAGTAATGGCGATGTCATTTTATTATCACCTGCATGTGCAAGCTATGACCAATTTAAAAGCTATGAAGAAAGAGGTCATATCTTCAAACAATATGTTGCGGACTACTTAAAAGGAGAAAATGCATGATAGAAATTTTAAAAGCCTTCCTATATGGGATTGTAGAAGGGATTAGTGAATGGTTGCCAATTAGCTCTACAGGTCATATGATTTTATTAGAAGAATGGCTACCAATGAATGTTAGTGATGAATTTTGGAAAGTCTTTTTAGTGGTAATTCAATTAGGGGCAATTTTAGCGGTTGTGTTATTATATTGGAATCGTATTTTTCCATTTAACTTAAAAGATAAAAATCGTCCATTGTTAAAAATGCCGATTATCAACCTATGGGGTAAAATTTTAGTAGCTTGTGTACCCGCGGCAGTGATTGGATTATTATTTGATGATTTACTAGATAAATATTTATATAATGCGATTGTTGTCGCAACGATGCTGATTATTGTTGGGGTAGCGTTTATCTATATTGAAAATAAAAACGTTAATAAACTTCCCAAAGTAAATAAAATGATTGAATTAACATATAAAGATGCATTGATTATCGGGTTATTTCAAGTGATCGCAGCGATTTTTCCAGGTACATCACGAAGTGGGGCAACAATTTTAGGGGCTTTAATGATTGGAATTAAACGTTCTGTGGCTGCGGAATTTACATTCTATTTAGCGATTCCAGTCATGGCAGGTGCAAGTTTACTTAAAATTATTAAATATGGATTAGGATTTACGTTCTTAGAATTCATTCTATTATTTGCAGGGATGTTAGTAGCGTTTATCACATCGTTATTTGTCATTCGTTTCTTAATGACTTATATTAAAAAACGTGATTTTAAAGTATTTGGATACTATCGTATAGTATTAGGAATTATTGTTTTATTGAGCTTCTTAATTTAGAAGCTCTTTTTTGTTGCATTAAAAAAGCGACATCATTACGTCATCGCCATCAATATATGAGAAAATTTGGAATCCAATTTTTTTCTTCACTTTATTTAATTTTTTTGTTCGGAATCTTTTCATATATAATTGTTATTCTATTGGTATTAATCGGTATGTAATATGATTATGCAACGAATATATGTAAATACCTATTATGAAATCTTTAACACATTTAATGTTTATTAAAATTACATATTTGTAAAGTATTATAACATATAATTTTATATAAAACAACACTTTATTAAATGATTTGTTTATAATATAATAGATATATATAATAAGTAGTATACAAACATTATATAAATTGTTTAGAGATTGCGAAGGAGGATGATTTAATGTGGTGAAAAACAATCTTGTTTTAAATGATATGTTTAGAAATACGTATACAGTTGTTATGAATGTTTCAGATTATGACGTTGTAAATATTAAACAGAACATATTTGTAACAAAATCAAGATTAATATCCAGAAACTTAGATACATAAGAAACAAAAGATAAAGAATTAAGAAAATATATGAACCGTAATTATGGAGGGAAACATGAAAAAAGATTATTATTATTTATGCCTGACTATTCTTCTTGTTTACACATGTAATTTTATTTCTACAATGACTGATATTTCTATACTTCCAAATGGTACATACTCTCATGTTATTTCGTGTGATGAAAAAGAAGTTTTCCTATTGTTGTTACTTATAGGTTATGGCACTTTTATTACAATTGATTATATTAAAAACGTAAGAAAGGAGAACAACAATGAATAGTAAGAAAAAAATTTTAAAGCTAGTATTGATTTTATCTTTAGTTTTTATTCCATCAACGCATAGAACAAACGCTTCAACAATTCCTACTAACAACACATCAACTAATCAAAACAATGGTTGGACTTATGAAATTTTTGGTGATAATATGCTGAAAACTAGTGAAGGTGAATATTTAGTTTTTGAAACAGAACAAGATTTATATAATCACGTAAAATCGAATTTGGATCAAAATACCAGAGCTTGCTTACCGGGTGATCCTGGTTATCCTCATTGTGTAACTATATACCAACAAAGCAAACAAAACAATTAGTATCAACAATAAATTATTCTAAACATTTTATGGGATACAACAAATTTACTAAGTCTTGGAGCAAAGCGAGTTTTTATTCACTTACTATGACTAGTGAACAATCATTTACTATTCCTTTGACATATGATAATATATCATTTTCTGTTAATGCAACTTTATCAAAAGGTGTTACCATTAATATACCTGCAGATTCAACAAGATTTAGTAAACTTGGTTTTTTAGCGGATATAACTGCAAAAAAATATAAAGTTACAACAACAAATGCAAACACTGGAGAATATATTAATTCATATTACTATATAGTACCATCCGTTACAGATACATATAATGTTGTGGTATATCAAAAAAAACGATAATAATAAAAATTCCATAAGTTTTAAACTGCAAAACATTTATACGTTAATTTGCGATTATTTTTGATAGTATTCGAGAGGTTCGACTAACACCAGTCGGTCCTCTTTTTCTTTAGAAGCTCATTTTTATTGCATTAAAAAAGCGACATCATTACGACATCGCCATCAATATATTAGAAAATTTGGAATCCGATTTTTTTCTTCACTTTATTTAATTTTTTGTTTGCAAAATAAGAAGCTTTTTCATTTCCTTGTTTAATAACTTGTTCAGCTAAACCACTTTTTAAGATTTCTTTGTATTTCGCTTGCAGTTCAGTTAAGAAATCAAAGACAACTTGTCCAACTTCTTTTTTCAATTCACCATAACCTTTACCTTCAAAACGAGCTACAATATCTTCAATTGCTTCACCACTTAATGAAGAGTGAATGGTTAATAGGTTTGCTAGACCAGGTTGGTTTTCAGGGTCAAAACGAATCACACCTAAAGAGTCTGTTACGGCAGACATGATTTTTTTACGAGCTACTGCTGGTTCATCTAATAAATCAATTGTTCCTTTAGGGTTGTCTTCTGATTTAGACATTTTTTTCGTAGGGTTTTGTAAAGAGTAAACTTTTGCCCCTACTTTACCCACAAGTGGTTCAGGAACGATGAAAGTATCTCCATAACGGTTATTGAAACGTTCAGCTAAATTACGTGCTAATTCAACATGTTGTTTTTGATCAACTCCAACAGGTACATAATCTGCATCATATAATAAGATATCCGCAGCCATTAATGCAGGATAAGTGAATAAACCAGCAGTAATACCTGTTTCACCTTTGGCTGTTTTATCTTTGTATTGTGTCATACGTTGTAATTCACCCATATATGAATTACATGTCATAATCCATCCAAGTTCAGCGTGTTGGTGTACATCGCTTTGTAAGAAAATTGTCACACGTTCAGGATCTAATCCACATGCTAAATATAAAGCGATTAAATCTTTTGTGTTTTTCTTTAATTCATTTTTATCTTGAGCAACTGTAATGGCGTGTAAGTTGGCGATAAAAATAAACATTTCATAATCATTTTGATAATTAACGAAGTTACGAATGGCTCCAATGTAGTTTCCTAATGTTAAACGACCAGTAGGTTTAATTCCACTTAACATTCTTTTCATGATAAATCCTCCTAAAAATAAAAAAAGCACCGCTAAAGGACGCAAAAGCGTGGTACCACCTTTATGAATCATACCATTGATGATTCGCTCAAACGATAACGCAGTCAGCGATTCCCATAGGAATAATGCTCCAAAGTCCCAATTCATCGATATTAGTCTTAATGATTTTCACCAACCATCATCTCTCTAAAAAGATCTAATATAACTACTCATACTTTTTCAACACATACTATAAAATATGATACAAGAAAAAAAGATTGAAAACAAGGGCAAAATGCAAAATATAAAGAAAACGTGTAAATAGCTTTCTATTTGAAAAAATAGTGATATAATATGAATTAGTAGTAAAGTAGGAGGAATGACAATGATAGTATTATATACCGCTCCAGGATGTGCAAGCTGTCGTAAAGCAAAACAATGGTTAAAAGATAATAATATGAAATTTGTAGAAAAAAATATTTTCACAACCCTTTTGAAAAAAGAAGAAATTAAATATTTATTACAAAGAACTGAAAACGGTACAGAAGATATTATTTCTAAACGAAGTAAAGCATTTGCAAAATTAACAGTAGATCTTGATGATTTATCAATGAATGAATTGGTTGATTTAATACAAAAAAATCCTTCCATTTTAAAACGTCCAATTATGTTGAATGAACGTAGTATTGTGGTTGGTTATGATGATGATGAAATTACAGCATTAGTACCGGCTCAATTACGTCTTGTAGCTGAACGTGCATGTAATCCCAACTGTGTTCATTATAATATTTGTGGTCGTGTACGTGAGGATCATTGTGCAATGCAAGCTTAACCAGTGGTTAAGCTTTTTTTTGTTTATGAAAAAAAGTAAAAAAAATATAAAAAAACCCTTGACGAAGGGGAAATGATTTGGTAATATATACGAGCGCTGAGCGAGAAAAGCTCAGGCAATTCGATCTTTGAAAACTAAACAGGAAACGTCAATTCAAGAGAAACAATATTCTCGGAAAACAATCAACAAATTTATTAAAAAAACGTTAGCAAAACGTTTTGAGTCATATCAAATGGAGAGTTTGAT
>JAXJYR010000256.1:0-2881 GCA_036306885.1 Longicatena sp. | reverse complement strand
GTTACGTTTGCTATCAAAACAGTAATATTTTATTGGTTTTCAGGTTACGATATAATTAGTTGGATTATCAAATTCTTATTTGTATAACTCATTGAGCTAAAGCACTCTTAACGAGTGCTGGTTTTTTTTACCATCTATCTAGTTTAATTGCTGTTTTTATTTTATCATTAAATCGTCTTTATGAAAATGAAAGGTCGTGATATTAATGCATAAAGATGATTTAATTTCGACATTCCAAATCAATATGGAATATCGTAATCTTTCTACAAATACATTAAAAATGTATTCCTACTTCGTTTCTCTTTTTTTAGATTATACTTCTGTAAAGGATTGTTCTGATTACACTCTTCAGGATGCAATCAATTTTATGATTCATTTAAAAATTGATAATAACTATGAACCTCAATCCTTAAATGTTGTTGCATGTGCGATTCGCTATTTTTATGATGTTGTTCTTGATAAACCTTTATTAAAACGTCATTTTCCAAACATCAAATATCACCAAAAAGATGTTTTTATCTTTACAATCGACCAGATTAATCAATTATTAAATACGAATGATATTCGAATGTATACTTTTATCCTTCTTGGATTTGACTGTGGTTTAAGAGTAAGTGAAGTCGTAAAACTTAGAATATCAGATATCGATTCTAAAAATATGCTTCTTCATATTCGCAATTCAAAGCGTAATAAGTCTCGTGTCGTTACTTTATCTAATACTTGCTTACACGCTTTAAGAAAATATTACTTGACTTACGATAGACCTGATGACTATCTTTTTCCAGGTATTAAACGACCACATATGCATCCCACCACTTTAAATAATATGTTTACTCAGTATTTGAAACAGTTTGATTTTTATACTAAAGATATTCATTACCATTCTTTAAGACATACTTTTGCTACCATGACACTTGAAACTGGAGAAAACATCTTCCTTCTGAAAAAACTTCTTGGTCATTCTTCATTATCTTCTACTTCTCGATACATAAAATATGATCGTCATGATATCCAAAAGGTAATACCCTTGTCACAAAAATTTGGGGTGTTTTAATATGGCTACAGTTCAATCTATTTTTTCTTTCTTATATAAGAACAAAAAAATCAATTTCTCTAAACTGAATAAAAAACAGTCTAAACTCGTACATGATATCATTCAATGTAAAACTGTAGCACGTGGTTTCAACAAAGATATATGTGATCATTGTGGTGATATTCAAATCCATTACAATTCATGCAAAAATCCTTCTTGTCCTCAATGCCAAGCTGTAAAAAGAGAAGTCTGGACAATAAAAGAAAAAATGAATACTTTACATGTACGATATTTCCACGTTGTTTTTACTATTCCTTCTGAATTAAATCCTTTGGTACTTCTTCAACCAAAACTTCTTTATAGTATTTTGTTTGATGCTTCAGCTAAAACCATTAAAGAATTATGTGATGACAAAAAATATTTAGGTGCACAAGTAGGATTTACTTCTGTGTTACATACTTGGGGTCAAAATCTATCTCTTCATCCGCATGTCCATATGATTGTATCTGGTGGAGGCATTGACAAGCTTGGCAAATGGAAAAACTCTAAAAAGAAATTCTTTTTACCAGTGAAAGTAGTATCTAAACTGTTCAAAGGAAAATTCCTTTCATCTCTAAAAAAAGAATTCCAAAAAGAATTGTTGTCTAACAAATCTCAATTTAACGACATTCTTAATCAATGTTATAAAAAAGATTGGGTGGTTTATACCAAAAAGCCAATGCATACTCCTAACAGAGTGATTGAATATCTTTCTAGATATACACACCGAATCGCTATCAGTAATGCACGTATTATTTCACATGAAAATAATAAAGTGACTTTTAAATACAAAGATTACAAAGATCATAATCGCATCAAAGAAATGACTTTAGACGAATTAGAATTCTTCAGAAGATTTATGATGCATGTTCTACCAAAAAGTTTCTTAAAAATCAGACACTATGGTTTCTTAGGTAACCGCAATAAAAAAGCAAGACTTAAAACAGCACGAGTTTTAACAAATACTCCAGAGCAAAAAGAAATGGTTATAAATTACATAGAAATAATTTCTAAAGTGTTAAAAAAAGACGTTTCTGTTTGCCTCGCATGCGGACAGAAACGTCATCATAAATTGGAATAACACCACATAATTCCAATGCCACTAGCCCAATGGAAACATTGGGTAAGGGGACTACGCTCATTTTACACAATTTTAAGCAAAATAGAAATGTTTTTCTCTTAAAAACTCAATTTTTTTTAAATATCCAGAAGATATAACTTTACTTTTACCCATATAGAGATGCTTTAGTTCAATTTAGTTAAACGACCAGGTTCATACTAAAGTTTGTTCCTACATGGGTTTTTCTATATTCACCTGCTCGCTTAACTTTCTAAGGTATTATAACATAGTTTCTAATAAGAATTATATTTAGTTTGCATATTTGTAATGATTTCATGCATCTTTGTTTTCATTTCTACTGGTGAAATGATTTCCACTTCATCACGTAAGGATAATAAAAAATGAACCACACTTTCCTTTCCTTCGATTTCTAAATATACTTCATCATAATCTTCATAATGAATAATGTTTCGATTTTGCCCAATAAAGCTTTCGTTTACATATCTTCTACTTTTACCATATACTTTCAAATGTAATTGAATATTTTCGTTCATCATAAAATTTGCTTTACCAATATATTTTTTTAATTCTTGTTGACCATTTGTCAAGGTTTCATATTCAAAATCCTCTAAAGTAAGCTTTTTTTCTCCACAGCTAGTTAAGAAAAAACAAGAAAGTAATATTAAACTTAACATCATTAATATTTTTTTCATTTAAACCACATCCTTAAAAATTTATATAAATATTAT
>JAXJYR010000255.1:0-17940 GCA_036306885.1 Longicatena sp. | reverse complement strand
GCAGGTATTTCAGCATATGTAGAAGCTGGATTATATCCTACTGATTTATGGAAGTAAACAAAAAACAAATGTAGCAATATACATTTGCTTTTTTTTACTATTTTTTTACTATTTTTTCACTATTTTTTCACTATTTTTTCACTATTTTGGTTGTGCCATAAATATTTGTTCATAATAAACATCAGCAAAAAGAAGATAATGAGAAAATACGGTAATAACGAAATAGATAAGTGACTAGCTATCATTCCAAAGATTGGCGGAATGATCATTATTCCAGCATTGGCAGCTGCTGAGGCAATTCCAAATACACTTTGCGATGTGTTTTTATCAAAAAGCATGGGAATACTATGCATCATACTTGGATATAAGGGGGCACATCCTAAACCACATAAACAAAAGGCAATAAAAGCTAATGTCGTACCTGGTAGAAGCATACATCCAATACTACAGATAATTAAAATCATACCAAGGAGAATCATTTGTTTATCATTAAACTTATAAGTGAGAAAACCACTAATAAAACGTCCAAAGGCAATTCCAATGAAGAATAAACTACCAAGAGTAGCCGCAATATTTTTATCCATTCCTTTTACCAAAGTAAAATAAGAGGATGCCCATAAACCAACTGTATGTTCAATCGCACAATAACAAAAGAAGAATAAAATAATATATTGGGCTTTACGCATTTTTAAAAGCTCTTTTAAAGGGATGATGATTTGGTCCTCTTCCAATGTATCCTTTTGCCATTTTGATAATGTGATAAATAAAATAATCGTTAATATAGCTTGAAGGACTCCAATACTGAAGTATCCACTACTCCAATGGAAGTTATGAGTTAGGAAAGCACCCATGACAAGTGGTCCACTAAAGGCACCAATTCCCCACATACAATGTAACCAACTCATATGACGACTGGCAAAATGATTCGCCACATAATTATTTAAACAAGCATCGACACAACCAGCTCCTAAACCATAGGGAATCGCCCATATCAATAACATCCAATAGGATGAAGACATCGCAAAACCAAATAATGAAATCGCGGTCATGAACGTTGAAATTGCGGTCGTTTTACCACTTCCAAGCCAAGCTACCATACGATTGACTTGTAAAGAAGAAATTACCGTACAAGCAGAGATAATAAAAGAAATATAACCTGCATAAGATAATGGTACATGAAATTCTTGAACCATATTGGGCCAAGCACTACCTAATAGGGCATCAGGTAAGCCTAATGAAATAAAGGCTAAATAAATAATGAATAATAATAAATGAAACATATAATACCTCACTATCGTTATTATAACATGAAATCATTGTAAGAATATGATATACTAAATGATAAGAGGATGATAACTATGATAAAATTAATTGCATGTGATTTAGATGAAACATTATTAAATAAAACGAAAGAAATATCAGATGAAGATGTGGAAGCCATTTCCTATGCAAGACAACAAGGAGTTCGTTTTGTAGTGGCAACAGGTAGAGGATATCATTCCTTAGATGCGATATTAAAACGCTTAGATTTATATCAAAAAGAAAATGAATATATTATGAGTGGAAATGGTGCTGTTTTATGTGAATCGAAAGACTTTAGAAAGCTATCTTTCCATGGTCTAAGCTTTGAATTGGCCAACCAATTATTTGAATATGGGATGCAACAGGATGTATGTGTACAAGTATTTACAGATCGTGATGTTTATGCTTTCCATATTAATGAAGATGAAAAAAACGTCTTGTTTGGCTTTAAACCAGATAGTATTTTATGTGACAAAGAAGATATTCAATTTTTAAAAGATGAAACAATTATGAAGGTCATGTATCAAAATACGAATATGGATTATTTACATCAATTAGCCGATGGAATGGATTTTGTGAAGGAGCATTGTAGTATTTCTTTTTCCAGTAATCGTTATTTAGAGTTTAATGCGATGGGAATTCATAAAGGAAATGGTTTAAAAGAACTATGTGAATTATTACAAATTGATATCCAAGATACGATGGCAATAGGGGATAATTATAATGATTTGACTATGATTCAAGCAGCTGGAATTGGAGTATGTGTAGCCAATGCTCAGGATATAGTGAAGGAAAGTAGTGACTATATTTGTGAAAGAGATCATGAACATAGTGCAGTTGCGGAAGCAATCTATCGTTTTGTAAAGGAAGATGAATATGAATGCACAAGAACGTAGAACTTTGATTTTAGAACGCATCGCCCAAAGTGAAGAGCCTATTTCGGCAGGGGCGCTTGCGAAGGAAATTCATATATCAAGACAAATTATTGTTGGGGATGTTGCATTACTTCGTGCAGCAGGACATGAAATTGTCGCAACACCAAAGGGCTATATTCTGGAACAAAGTCATGGAGTAATGAAAAAAATTGCCGTGCAACACAGTTCTGATAAAATTAGTGAAGAATTATACTTAATTGTCGATATGGGTGGAGAAGTTATCGATGTCATTGTGGAACATCCTGTTTATGGACAATTAAGTGGAAAGCTTCATTTATCATCACGCTATGATGTGGATCAATATGTTATGAAAATGACCATTCATCAAGTAAAACCATTGTCGTCATTAACCGATGGCTTACATATTCATACAATACGTGCTGAAAATGAAAAGGTTTTACAAAGAATTATCAAAGCTCTTGCTACACAAGGCTTTTTATATGAAAAAGAAGATACAGATTTGTAGTAATACTGTATCTTTTTTTTTGACGCAAATAATAGTATAATCAATGTTATTACGAGGTGATTAACATGAATCAAATAGAAAATCGTTTTAGTAAAGGAATTATGGATGGAATTCCGATTGCGTTAGGATATTTATCAGTTTCTTTTACATTTGGTATGATGGCAGTATCTTATGGTTTAGATGTCTGGTTTGCGGTAATGATTTCATTATTAAATCTTACAAGTGCTGGACAGTTTTCGGGTCTTACCTTAATGATTGAACAAGCTTCGTTGTTAGAGCTAGTCTTATCACAAATCATTATTAATTTACGTTATGCTTTAATGTCTTTATCGTTAACGCAAAAAGTAGAGTCAAGTACTTCAACTGCGCATCGTTCATTGATGTCTTTTGCGATTACCGATGAAATTTTTGCGATGGCTGCCTCACAACCTCATAAAGTAGGTTCATCTTATTTTTATGGTTTAATGACCTTACCCATTGTCGGATGGACATTAGGGACATTACTAGGGGCAGTAGCATATTCATTATTACCACAATCGATTCAGGTCGCTTTAGGAATTGCGATTTATGGAATGTTTATTGCGATTATTATTCCACCAGCACGTAAAGAAAGAAGCGTTTTATTTGTGGTAATTATAGGGGCGATTACAAGCTGTATCTTAACGTGGTTAAATGTATCAAGTGGCTTTGCGGTTATTATTTGTGCAATCATCGCAGCAGGATTAGGGGCAATTTGTTTCCCTATCAAGGAGGATTAATATGCTTCAATATATTCCTTATGTATTGGTAATGGCATTGATTACCTATCTGATTCGTGCATTACCTTTAATGTTTTTTCGTAAAGAAATTACCAATATTTATATTAAATCATTTTTATATTATGTACCTTATGCAGTATTATCGGCGATGACCTTTCCCGCAATTTTCTTTGTGTCTCAATCGATTCTAGTATCTAGTATTGCGACCATTGTGGCTTTAATACTTGCATATCGTGGTAAAAGTCTATTAACGGTAGCATTAGTTGCCTGTGTTGTGTTATGGTTCTGTGACTTTATGATGTAGGGGGTATTTATGGATTTATTATTTCATTATTTAAAACCATATAAATGGCTCGTTCTTACTTGTTTATTATCAGTAAGTGGTTTTGCCTTAGTAGAATTAGGAATTCCAACGATTGTTGGAGAAATGGTCAATCATCAAATCGGAGATGGTGATGTATCCTTTTTTTATCAAATGTTTTTTACTTTATTAACCGTATCCTTTTTAGGAGTTTGTGGAACGGTTTTATTAGGATATTGTAACGCGAAGCTTGCAGCTAATATTTCACATGATATGAGACGTGATGTGTTTGGTAAGGTAATGCAATTTTCAGCGCAAGACTATCAAAAATTTGGGGTGGGTTCATTAATTACCCGTACTAATCAAGATGTTGTCCAAATTCAAATGTTTATCAACTCTTTAATGCGTACTACAGTGCTAACTATCTTTATGTTTATTATGAGTATCGTAATGACGATGCGTGCATCTATAACCTTATCATTCGTTATTTTGGCAACGATTCCTTTTGTGGTAATTGGAGTATTTGTCGTATCACATATTAGTAAAAAAGTATCGATTTCACAACAAAATAATTTAGATAAAATGAATCAATTATTCCGTGAACATTTAAAAGGAGTAAAAATGATTCGTAGCTTTCAAAAAGAGGCTTATGAACATCAACGTTTTGAAGAAGTAAACCAAGCATATGTGAAAGATTCGATTACATTATTTCGGATGATGTCAATGAGTACGCCATTATTTTATATGGTAATGAATGTTGCGACAGTAGTCATTTATATGGTATCTATGCATTTTATTTCACAAGGAAGCTTGCAATTAGGACAATTAATGGCATTTTTAGATTATTTATTTCATGCGATGATTTCCATGATGTTGTTTTGTTCGATTTTTATGATGTATCCACGTGCCAATGTATCGGCAAATCGTATCAAAGAAGTTTTACATCAAGAAATTCATATTCAAAATCCAAGTAATGGGAAAGTATTAGAGGATATTGAAAAAGTATCTTTTGAGCATGTAAGCTTTGCCTATGAAGATGGAGAGGTTGTCTTAGAGGATATTAACTTTACAGCTTATAAAGGCCAAAAAGTAGCGTTCTTAGGAGCAACTGGTTGTGGGAAAAGTACTCTAGTAAAATTATTACCACGTTTATATGATGTAACTAGTGGACATATTTATATCAATGATATTGATGTACGTGAATATGATATTCCATCCTTACGTCAAAAAATTGGTTTTGCCTCACAAAAAGCAGTCTTATTTTCAGGTAGTGTAGCTGATAATGTAGTTTTTGGAGAAGAAAATGTCAGTAAAGCTGATTTAGAAAAGGCCTTAAAACAAGCATATGCTTATGACTTTGTAATGGATAAAGAAGGACAATATGAAGCAGAAGTATATGAAGGAGGTACTAACTTTTCTGGAGGGCAAAAACAACGTTTATCGATTGCTCGTACTTTAATTAAAAAGGCTCCTTTATATATTTTTGATGATACCTTCTCGGCATTAGATTTTCAAAGTGATGCCAAAATTCAAAAAGAATTACGTAAGGTACAAGACGAACGTTTGACCTTTGTTGTGGCCCAAAGGATTGCGTCTGTGATGGATGCTGATAACATTATTATCTTAGATCAAGGTAAAATAGTCGATCAAGGAAGTCATAGTGAATTATTAAAACGCTGTGAGCTATACAAAGAAATTGCTTTAACGCAATTAAGTGAGGAGGAATTATATGCAAGCATTTAAACAAATTCTTTCTTACTTTAAACCATATCGTTTAATTTTCTTATTATCGATTGGTTTATTATTTATTACCGCTTCTAGTTTAATTATTATGCCAACGGTTGAAGCGATGATTACATCACAAATTTATCAGGATATTATAAGTGCCAATGGAGGTCCTATCCATATTTCTTATGATATTATCTTAGGTATTATTGCCTTATTAATTGGGGTATATGCTACGAAAACAATTACTCAATTAATTAGTGCACATACACTAACCAAAGCGATTCAACATGCGATGCGTGATTTGAAAAATGATTTACATCGTAAAATGAATCGTTTACCAATTTCTTACTACGACCAGCATAGCTATGGAGATTTATTAAGTCGTATTACCAACGATGTAGAAAGTATCTCTAATGCCTTCCAGCAAACCCTAACGCAAATTATTATGGGAAGTGTATCGATTGTCTTTGCCTATATTATGATGGCAAGAGTACATATTGGATTATTTTGTATTACGATCTTCTTAATTCCAACGTTATTATTGTTTAGCTTTACCTTTGTCAGATTTTCACAAAAACGCTTTGACCAACAACAAAAAACATTAGGTGAATTAAATGGTACGATTCAGGAACAATATTCTGGATATCAAGAAATTATGATTCATAATCGCCAAAAGATAAGTCTTCAAGAGTTTGCGATGAAAAATGAACAATTAAAAAAAGATGTCTTTAAAGCCCAATTTTTATCAAGTATTATGACACCATTAAATTCTTTGATTACTTATACAACGATTGCGATTTCAGCTTTATATGGTTGTCTGAAAATGATGCAGGGACAAATGGATCCAGGAGGAATTCAAGCTTGTATCCGTTATATTTGGTCAATTAATGATCCATTAACCCAAGTGGCTTCTTTATCAGCACAAATTCAATCAGCTTTTGCGGCAATGCGACGTGTTTGTGAAATGTTAAATGAAGAAGTGAAAGAATTAGAAGTAAAAGCATCCTTACCAACCACAAATGCTCATGTAGCATTTGATCATGTTAGCTTTGCCTATGATACCAAAACGATTTTAAAAGATGTATCCTTTGAAGTAAAACCAGGACAAATGGCAGCGATTGTTGGGGAAACAGGGGCTGGTAAGACAACGATTATTTCCTTATTAATGCGTTTTTATGAAATTAGTCAAGGATGTATCTTAATTGATGGAGTCAATATTCAAGACTTAGATATTAATGAATTAAGAAATCATTTAGGAATGGTACTTCAAGATACATGGTTATTTGAAGGAAGTATTTTAGATAATCTAAAATATGGGAAACAGGATGCGACTTTAGAGGAAGTTCAAAAAGTAGCACGTATTGCCAGTATCGATGAAATGATTGACCATTTAAGTGAAGGCTATGATACGATTTTAGCTGAAGATGGTGGTAATTTATCACAAGGGGAAAAACAATTAATGACGATTGCCCGTGCCTTATTAAAGGATCCAAGTATTCTAATCTTAGATGAGGCAACGTCAAGTGTTGATACACGTTTAGAAGCACGTGTACAAGCGGCGATGTATGAATTATTAAAAGGACGTACATCCATTGTGATTGCCCATCGTTTATCAACCATTCGTAAAGCTGATGTGATTTATGTGATGAAGCATGGTCAAATTGTCGAACAAGGAAACCATGAACAATTACTTCAACAACAAGGTTATTATTATGATTTATACCAATCTCAATTTGCACACCAAAATTAAGGTGTGCTTTTTGTATATAAAAAGCACTTTGTTTAAAGTGCTTGCGTATCGTTATAATTGTATTGGTTTGTTTTAAGTGTTGAGTCTTTAATTTTATCTATATTTTTTGTAAAATTTAAGATATGTTTCATATGCTTCATCAGCTTTTTTTGTACGGAGAACAGTTTCTAAGTCATCTAATGCTTGTTGAATTTCGTGTTCTGTATAGCGATCTTGCATTATTAAAATAAGATAACCTTTAAAGGTATTGTTATAAAAACCATTATCTAATAAATGGTGAAAATAATGACGTTGTGCTTGTTCAAAATGTTCTTGATCAATTTGTTCTTCCATTGGTGTAGGAATGAGCATAATATATTCGTCATCTTGATTATGGTTGTTGTGATGATTCATAAATTGTTTTGTTACTGAAAACTTACAAAAAGTTATATTTTTATATTTTGCTCCTATTTCTAACGAATAGGTATTCGACAGTATAAATGCTCATCTACATACATTTGTTTGCATTTTTATGGCTTTAAATCCCTCACTAACGTATTCGTACTTGATTTATGATTAGTTCGTCATAATAATCTTTTCCCATATTTATTTAATTAAGCAACGATTGATCATCTCTATCTATAACATTTCTGCATTTATAGCGATACTATCGTTACGATAACTTTAATTTTTTTCTTTTCATAATAACTACATGTTTTGATGATGGTATAGTAATTGTTGATTGGACGTAAAGCGTTAATATTCAACTCTTTAATGCATATAAATTTTGGATTTCGATTTACAATCTCTATAATTGTTTGCAGTTGAGCTTTTATTGAATATTTCTTAGTTTATGGTTGAGTACTAATAAAAACTTTTACTTTTTTTAATGTTTTTAGTTTTACAGTAACTTCCTCCTTTCTTGTTTTTCATAACTTCTAGAGATATTTTTTAACCTCTTAACATGATATAGTATATCATAGATTTTTATATATCATAGATTTTTATGATACACTATATTTGTAAAACTAAAGATTTAAGAGGGATGATTTATGAAACTAAGAAAGATTTACTTAGTTTTATTTTTTAGTTTGTATTTTTGTGTTGGTGGTATAAAAGTTAATGCGCAATATGATAAAATTGACGGCTATTATTTGCCAGATTATGAAAATGCTACATACATTATTGATGAAAATGGAAATATCGAAGGAACCATACCATTGTTATTTAGCATTGATGGAAGTAGAAATATTACGATGAGTGATGGTTCTCAATATCGTTATCAATATTTAAAAGGATCACATTGTTGGCAATATGAACTTATAATTGTAGGTGGCTTTGATACATACAATGGTCAAATAGTATTGACGAAATTAAATACTACAAATCCTCAAACAAAATATGTATTTTGTTATGGAAGAACCGATACAGTTGTTCTTCCTTATGAAACAAAAAATTGTGGATATTCATTGAATCAAACTGGTATAGTGTATGGTGTAAATGGAAAAAATATACAATTCCATCATTGTATATACCAATCTAAATTTAAGTTTTTTATATAATAAAAGATATATTATTAAAGTAGAAGATGATAGTCTAAACGATTGAATAACAGAGATATTTATTATACCAATCACAATTTGCACACCAAAATTAAGGTGTGCTTTTTTTTAGTCGATTGTCAAAGAAAAGCATCTATTATATAATATAAATGAATTAGATGTATGCTAACTAAAAGTTTGATTGCAGAAAGAAAGGTAGGTAGAAATTATGGAAGTTGAGCAAATTTTAAAAGAAATAGAAAAAGTTTGCAAAAAGAATAATGTCAATAAGTTGATATTATTTGGATCTTTTGCAAAATCTACTTATTATGACACAAGTGATATTGATATAGCAGTAGCAGGTAATTTTAATTACTGGGATTTAATTGATAATTTAGAATCTATTGAAACATTAAGAAGTATTGATGTTGTGGATTTAAATGATTTAAAGAATGAACATTTGTGGGAGGATATCAATAAGTATGGAAGGATATTGTATCAATAGGTATCATAGTTTTAAGAGTTGTTTAAATGATTTTTCAAAAGCTAAAGATAGACAGGATTATAAAGAAGATAGTTTTGTTTTAAGTGGGATTATCGCAAAGTTTTGTCTAACTTTTGATTTATCATGGAAGTTGATGAAAGATATTATTGTAGATTATTATGCCATTAGAGATTTTACATTAGGTTCTCCTAGAGAAAGCTTAAAAATGGCATTTAAGGTCAAGCTAATCGAAGATGATGCAATATGGTTTGAAGTTTTAAAATTAAGAAATCAGTTAGCGCATGACTATAATAGTGAATTGGCTTATAAAGTTTGTGATAAGGTGATTAGTGTATATATTGATTTTTTCTTGAAATTTGAAGAAAGGGTAGATCAACTAATGATCGAAATCAAAAAAGAATTCAATGTGCTTTAAGAGTCCTAAATATAATATTTGCACACCAAAATTAAGGTGTGCTTTTTTTTAGAAGTAATGATATGATATTCATATAAATGTTATACAGTGAGGTACTATAATGAGTGAAAAGAAAAATAATCATTCTATTGATGCAAGAAAATTTATAAAAGGTTATTGGGAATATTTTTTAGATTTAGAAGCTCAATTTTTTGAAACAAAACGTTATGTTGCCTTTGATAAAGCCAACGCCAAAGCCTTTTCGATTGAATATTTAAAGCTTTATCAAGCAGTATGTAGTGAAATTGATGTCGTCGGAAAAGAGATGGCCCAAGTGCTACTTAGAGGTTCTAAATCAGATTATGATGGTATTAAAAAATGGGGATTTCAAATCCAACAACGTTTTCCCGATTTAAAAGATCTTAATGTATTATTTCATGATGAAGAACTGATTCAACCTTTTAAAGATTGGGAATATTATAAAGCGAAAAGTAAAGATGGTAAAAATATCATTAAGGAAAAAGATGAAAAATCGATTCCATGGTGGCGTAGCTATAATAAAGTCAAACATCATCGTATTGGACTAATTGAAGAAACAAGTCATTTTCATTTGGCAAACCAAGATAATTTAATTAAAGCATTCGCAGCTTTGTTTATGCTAGAAAGTTTATTTCTAGTAGAACATTTAAAGGTAGATAAAGCTATCGTTGCCCAAAGTAAATTATTTCAATTAGTGAAGCCATAAAAAGGTTTTTGATTGTCTAAGTATATGAAAACGCTATCTTAGTTTTTTTCGTATGTTTTTACTTTAAAATATAAACGAAAGCATGTATAATAACAAAGATAAGAGGTGTACAGAATGAAAAATATTGGATTAATCTGTGAAGGTGGAGGAACCAAAGGTGCTTATACTTGTGGAGTTCTTCAATGCTTTTTAGATCAAGGGATTAAATTTCCATATACAGTAGGGATTAGTATGGGAGCTGCCGTACTAGCGGCTTTCGTATCAGAACAACGTGAACGTTTACGTATTATTGGTGTAGATGCAACATCGCACAAAAACTCAATTGGACTAACACCATTAAGAAAAGAAAAAGGAATCTTTGGAATTCACTTTGTATGTGATTACTTAGAAGAAAATGCACCATTTGATTATGAAACTTTTATGAAAAGTGAAACAGAATTAGAAATTGGTGTTTATAACATGGAAACCAATGAATTAGAATACATTGGAAAAGATGGTTTTGATTATCCTGAACAAAACTTAATTAAAGCATCTTGTGCCTTATTTTTACTAACAAAACCAGTAAAATATAATGGTAAATTATATATGGATGCTGGAATTGTAGATATGATTCCAATTCAACAAAGTGTGAATGCAGGAATGGATAAACATATTTTTATTTCAACAAAAGAAGAAAATTATGAACGTAAACCTGCCCCTGGATATCAATTAGCGATGGCAGGGCTTGCTTATCCAAAAAATAAACAAGTAAAAGAATTTTTAAGAATTCGTCATGAAAACTATAAAAAACAATGGGGAATTGTGAAGGATTTACAAGACCAAGGAAAAGCTTTAGTACTTCGTCCAAGTGAAGATCAAGGTATTACAAGATATACTAATGATAAAGATAAATTACAAAAGTGGTTTCAATTAGGTTATGACGATACGATGACTCGTTTAGCTGATATTAAAGCCTTTATGGAGTCGTAAAAGTCATTATCACTTTGATAGTGACTTTTTTTATAAGGAGTTATCATATGAAGTTACAAATATCCAAACAAGAAGTAATGCGTTATGCAATGTGTCGTGCTTTAGATGAGCAAAGTGAACAGCAAATGCTAGAGGCAATTCAAACCATTACAAACCTTGCCAAGCATCAATATCATTTTATCGTTGTGGAGAAAGAGGATGCTTTGGTACAAGAAATGTGTCATGCAAGTCAAAGCATTCAAAAGCTACTAGATACCTGTCATCATGTGATTATAATGGGTGTTAGTATTGGGATTGGGATTGATCGTCATTTACGCATGTTACAAAATCAAGATATGGGGAAAGCATTATGGCATAATGCGGCAGCGAATGCATATGTGGAAGCATTATGTGATGAAGTAAATGATCAGCTTAAAAAGCATTATTATACGCAAAATCAATATTTAAGTGATCGTTTTTCATGTGGATATGGTGATTTATCGTTAACGTTTCAAAGACAAATCGTGGAACGTTTAGATGGGATGAAAAAAATTGGCTTATATGTGAATGATAGTATGATGCTGTGTCCTGAAAAAAGTGTCACGGCGATCATTGGAATTAGTAAGGAACCACAAAGGGCAATGATTCGTGGTTGTCGCTATTGTGATTTAAATGGAAAATGTACATTTCAAAAAGGAGGAATGCATTGTGGATAAAGTGATTTTATTAGATGGTGGAATGGGTACTATGCTACAGGCCGCAAGCTTAAAACCGGGGGAAATGCCGGAGTTATATGCATTTGAACATCCCGAAGTGATTGCGAACGTCCATCGTTTATATATTGAAGCTGGTGCTAATATTATTTATGCAAATACGTTTGGAGCCAATCGTAAAAAATTAAAAAATAGTAGTAAAAGTGTAACTGAGGTGATTACGCATGCGATTCATGTCGCTAAATCCGTATGTAAAGAAGATACAAAGGTAGCGTTAGATATTGGTCCAATTGGTGAATTATTAGAACCTAATGGTTATCTGTCTTTTGAAGAAGCTTATGATATTTTTAAAGAAATGATTGAAGCTGGAGCACAAGCTGGAGCTGATTTAGTTGTCTTTGAGACAATGAGTGATTTAATGGAAGTAAAGGCAGGAGTATTGGCGGCGAAGGAACATAGCTCTTTACCTATTTTTGTGACAATGAGCTTTGAGGCGGATCATCGCACGTTTACGGGATGTAGTGTTGCTAGCTTTGCGTTAACCATGGAACAATTAGGAGTTGATGCGATTGGAATTAACTGTTCATTAGGACCTGATGAAATTTATCCAATTGCGAAGGAGCTACGTAGCTTTACATCATTACCATTAATTATGAAAGCCAATGCTGGATTACCAAATCCATTTACTAATACATATGAAATGGATGCATCGCAATTTGCGACAAAAATGAAAGCGTTCGAAGCATTAGGAATTACTTATATGGGAGGATGCTGTGGGACAACTCCAGCTTTTATTGAAGCTTTAAATCAAGCTGATATCAAACAAAGTGAAATCTCTTATCAACCATGTGGTTATGTATGTACACCAACGAATGTTTTAAAATTAGATGTACCAGTTGTGGTAGGAGAACGTATTAATCCAACTGGTAATAAACGTATGAAACAAGCGTTATTAAATGAAAATATGGATGAAATTGTCGCAATTGCTTTAGAACAGGTAGAAGCAGGAGCACAAATGCTAGATGTCAATGTGGGACTAGCAGGAATTGATGAAGTGAAAATGATGGTCAAAGTGGTAAAAGCTTTACAAGAGGTCATTGATGTACCATTACAAATTGATTCAACGAATCCTGAGGTTCTTGAGGCAGCATTACGTATTTATCATGGAGTAGCGATGGTGAACTCAGTGAATGGTGAACAAAAATCATTACATTCCATTTTACCAATTGTCAAAAAATATGGAGCATGTGTGATTGGGCTTACACTAGATGAAGGTGGTATTCAAGATGGATGTCAGGAACGTGTTGAAATTGCCCACCGTATTATTGATACTGCTAAACAATATGGAATAGAAAAACATCGTGTCTTTATTGATGCCTTAACCTTAACGGTATCTACTCAACAAAGTGCCTGCTTAGAAACATTGGCAGTTTTACAACAAATGAAACAAGAGGGTGTCGGATGTGCTTTAGGAGTATCCAATATTTCTTTTGGGCTTCCACAACGTAAAGTGTTAAATCAATACTTCTTTACGATGGCTTTACAAAGTGGGTTAATTTTATCAATTGTCAATCCAAATGTCGATACAATGATGGATGCGATGCGTTCTTATCGTGTACTAGCAGGAAGTGATCAAAACTGTGAAGCTTATATTAACCACTATGCAAGTCAAGCATCAAGCCCAGTGCAAGTAGTAAAAAGTGAGATGAGTATTCAAGACGCCATCAAAAAAGGATTGAAAGAAGAAAGTCGTCGTTTATGTGAAGGATTACTACAAAACCATGAGCCAATGATGGTTGTGAATGAATATTTAATTCCTGCGCTTGATGAAGTAGGAAATTTATTTGAAGCGAAGAAATTATATTTACCACAACTAATGAATGCCGCTAGTGCTGCCCAATGTGCATTTGATGCGATTAAGCTGCATATGCAACAAAAAGGCCAAAGTAATATTTCGAAGGGACGTATTATTTTAGCTACTGTAGCAGGTGATGTTCATGATATTGGAAAAAACATTGTGAAAACAGTGTTAGAAAACTATGGATATGAAATTATTGATTTAGGTAAAGATGTAGCTCCTGAACTCATTGTGAAAACAGCAATTGAAAAAGATGTTCGTTTCATTGGATTAAGTGCCTTAATGACCACAACGCTACAGGCAATGGCAGATACAGTCGCTTTATTAAAAGCGAGTCAGCATCCATGTAAAATCATGGTAGGAGGAGCTGTTGTGTCAAAAGAATATGCCTTAAGTATTGGGGCAGATTATTATGCTAAGGACGCCAAAGAAAGTGCTGACTTTGCGAAGGTGGTGTTTGGTTCATGACAAAATTACCCCAACGCTTTATCTTTGATGGTGCCTTTGGAACCTATTATACTTCCTTATATGGTTCACATGAAATTTGCGAATTAGCGAATCTTTATCATGGTGAACGTGTACAAAGAATTCACAAAGAATATGTCGATGCAGGTGCACAGGCTATTAAAACGAACACATTCTCAATTATGAGATTAAAGGAAGAATGTAGTGAGGAAACATGGCAAAATCTTATTTATGCTGCCATCAAACACGCTAAGGCGATTGCGAAGGATAAGGTAATTGTCTTTGCGGACTTAGGGCCACTAGAGGAACATCAAGATGGAAATGATTATATCGAAGTAATTGATATTTTCTTAAAAGCTGGTATAACGCATTTTCTATTTGAAACTCTTACAAGTAATGTTGGAGTTGTGGAGGCTTGCGACCATATTAAGCAAAATTGTTTCGATGCTGTCGTAATGATTAGCTATGCTGTGAATGTGGATGGTTATACACGTAAAGGATATAGCTTAAAAGCCTTACTACAAGGCTTAGAAAGCAGTGCATATGATATGGTAGGATTAAATTGTATGAATGGTCCAAATCATATGAAACGCTTATTAAAATATTTTGAAGATATATCTCAACCGATTGCGTTAATGCCTAATGCTGGTTATCCTGGAGTAATGGATCGTCATTCTATTTTCCGTGATAATGTGTCGTATTATGCGAAAGAATGTGCATCGTTTTACCAACATGGTGTATCAATTATAGGAGGATGCTGTGGGACAACTCCAAAGCATATTAAAGCCTTGATAGAAGCATGTAAGGAAATTTCCTTAGCTGAAAATATGCCAAGCTATCAAAGTCAAAAAATTGAACCAATTGATGATAATCCGATTCATTTAAAATTAAAAAGAAACGAAAAAATGATTGCGGTAGAATTTGATCCTCCTCAAGATTGTCGTATTGATACCTTTATGCATAACGCTAGTATTTTACAAGAAGAAGGGGTGGACTTAATTACCATTGCGGATTGTCCAATTGCCCGTGCTCGAATGGATTCCTCGTTACTAGCATGTAAGCTACATCGTGAGTTAGGAATTAATGCGATGCCACATATGACTTGTCGAGATCGTAATTTAAATGCGACCAAAGCCTTATTGTATGGTCTAGAAGTAGAAGGTATTCGTAATGTCTTAATTGTGACAGGAGATCCAATTCCTGAAGATAATCGTGGTGAAATCAAAGGAGTTTTCAATTTTAACTCTGCAATATTAGCAAGTTATATTCGTGATTTAAATGAAACTACCTTACCACATCCATTTATGATATTTGGTGCCTTAAATATCAATGCCTTTAATTTTGATGCTGAGCTAAAAAGAGCGAAGCGTAAGCTAGAACATGGTATGCAAGGCTTTTTAACGCAACCAATTCATAGTGAGAGAGCATTACAGAATCTAAAAAAAGCACGAAAAGAATTAGATGCATATCTGTTAGGGGGAATTATGCCGATTGTATCACATCGCAATGCCTTATATATGCATAATGAAATTTCAGGAATGGAAATAGATGAACGTATTATTTCGATGTATGAAAATACGAATCGTGTAGAAGCAAGTGCATTAGCTATACGTATTTCCAATGCGATTTGTGATGAAATAAAAGCATATGTAGATGGATATTATTTAATTACTCCATTTAATCGTATTGAAATTATTCAAGAAATTATTCAACATATTCATAAATAAAAAACATCGGCTATTTTAAGATGTAATCTTATATTAGCCGATATTTTTTATGAATCTTTGTTGTAAGTTTTATATAAATGATGCCAATAAACCATCGTGATAAAGATAAGAATGGTAATGCTAGAACACATTAACATAATATATAAGCTTTCTTTCATCATATGTACAATATAACAAGAGGTTGGAATTAAAAATACTCCTGAAAATAAAATTAAAGTTGTCGCAATGCGAATATTAAAACTTTTAATATCTTTATCATCGATGATAAAAGGATTACTTACATCGTGAAAGAACCAAAAGGCAGTTTTGGAAATGATTGCTTGATATGCAAAATATAGCAGCACCAATGCAATGGCAATCGCTAATAGTACAATCATTTATTTACCCATCTACCATAAATTCCACATGGTAGAACTGTTTTAGAGCGTGTAATTGGTAATCCAATTTCTCCTGCCTCAATATATCCACGTTTGTATTTGGCTTGGACACTTGCTTGTAAAACGTTGTGTAGTACACTTGCAGGGAATCCTGTTGTATAACTGTTTACTAAGAAGAATAATGGGTTTTCATCTAAGATGTCTAAGCATGCTTCAATTAAAGGATATAATTGTTCCTCAATTTTCCAAATTTCACCATTTGGACCACGACCATAGCTAGGTGGATCCATAATAATGGCATGATAAGTACGACCACGACGTTTTTCACGTTGAACGAATTTTAAAACATCATCCACAATAAAACGAATTTTTTTATCTTCTAAGTGTGATAATTGCATATTTTCTTTGGCCCAGCTTACCATTCCTTTACTTGCATCAACGTGTACTACCTCACATGCCCCAGCTTTGGCACAAGCCATAGTTGCTCCACCTGTATAAGCAAATAGGTTTAAGACACGAATTTCACGTCCAGCATTTTCAATTAAATCACGCATGACATCCCAGTTGGCAGCTTGTTCAGGGAATAATCCAGTGTGTTTAAAGCCAGTAGGAGATACCTTAAACACTAAGTCACGATATTGAATTGTCCAACTATCTTTTACTTTTTTCTTAAATTCCCAATGACCACCACCACTTTTTGAACGGTGATAATGAGCGTGTGGATGACGCCATTGTTCGTTTTCCTTCATTGGCCAAATAACTTGAGGGTCGGGACGACGTAAAATAACATCTTTCCAACGTTCTAGTTTTTCACCATTACCTGTATCAATACATTCATAATCTTTCCATGCATCAGCAACCTGATTCATGTTCATCACTCCAATCTATTTACATCTTTTATTATAGCATGAAAAATGAAACTTTCACATATTATCAGATAATCTAACAGTGAAATCTATGATAAAATATGTTAAAATAATACATAAGAAACGGAGTGATGATATGTTCAATAAACTATATGATAACTGTTTTAAAAGTGAACTAACAACCAAGGTAGTAAAAGTTGAAGAAGATCGAGGTATGTATTGGCATGCTTGTAAGGATACTATTTTCTTTTTAGGAAATGAAGACATGGAACATGATTTAGGTACCATTGAACATCATATGGTAATGGGATTACGTCGTAGCCAAGGATATATTTGGCATTTATTAGACACAAAAATTCCAGTTGGGGAAGCCGTATTTATGAGTGTGAATCTTCATGAACGTTTCCGTCGTTGTCAAAGTCATACCGCAAGACATTTAATTACAACTATTTTTTCCAATATTTATAAGGCAAAACTATTGCGCTTTGAAGAACATGCCGATTGTAATGTGTTAGAATTTGATTTAGAGCATTTTGATGATCGTAAAGTGAAAGAGTTACAATCATTAGTAAATGGTTTAAT
>JAXJYR010000254.1:0-4353 GCA_036306885.1 Longicatena sp. | reverse complement strand
GGTGTTATGTCTTTAGGAATTCCTACACAATCAGAAATTACAATTACATGTAATGGGGATGACGAAGAAGCTGCGATCGCTGCCATTGAAGAAGTTCTTCGTGCTCAAAAAATCATTGGATAATAATCAACTAGAAAGATGACAATGTCATCTTTTTTAATGAAATAAAGTATAAATATATAAAAACAGCATAAAATAATTGTAATTAAATAAAAAAATCAAAAAAATTAGATGAGAAAAACGAGAAATGATTGTAAGTGTTATCAAAATAAGGTAAAATAATAGAGTAAATAAATTAGGAGGAACTATAAAATGAAACAAATTACTGTTTGTGTAACTGATCCAGTTGGATTACACGCTCGTCCAGCAACTGTAGCTGTTAGTACAGCTTCTAAATTCAAATCAGAAGTAAACATCACTTTCAAAGGACGTGACGTTAACATGAAATCAATCATGGGTGTTATGTCTTTAGGTGTTCCAACACAATCTGAAATCACTATCACTTGTACAGGTGATGACGAAGAAGCTGCTATCGTTGCTATCGAAGAAGCTTTACGTGCTCAAAAAATCATCGGTTAATTCATAGATGACAAATCAAAAGGTGACTAAGTTCACCTTTTTTTTGGTATTAGAACAAAAATAATAGAAATCGCTTACAAAATCAAAAAAATTACGATAATTATAAAAGAAATATGCTATAATGAATAAGGTAAAATAGAAAGGAAGTATGATTACTATGTACAAAGAAGCTTATGAAAGATGGCTAAATCATCCAAATCTAGATCCTAGTTATAAACCTGTGTTAGAAGCAATGGATGACCAAGCTAAAAATGACGCATTTTATACTACAATTGAATTTGGAACTGCTGGAATGAGAGGTTTATTAGGACCTGGAACAAACCGCATTAACCTACACACAATTCGTAAAGCAAACGTTGGATTTGCAGGATACATTTGTGCAAATGGTGAAGAAGCAAAAGCACGCGGGATTGCGATTGGTTACGATAACCGTCACATGTCTTATGAATTCGCAATGGATTCAGCAAAAGTATTAGCTACATATGGAATTCGTTCTTATGTATTTGAATCACTTCGTCCAACTCCAGAATTAAGTTTTGCAGTACGTCACTTCAACTGTTTTGGTGGAATTATGGTGACTGCATCTCACAACCCTAAAGAATACAATGGATACAAATTATATGATGAAAAAGGATGTCAATTAGTACCTCACTTAGCACAACAAGTTATTGATCGTGTTAACGCTGTAGAAGATGAATTAGCAATCAATGCTACACCTACTGCTGAACAAGAAGCATTAATTACAGTAATTGGTAAAGATGTAGATGAAGCTTACTACGCAGAAGTACTAAAAATCCAAATGAACCCAGAAGTAAACAAAGACAATGTAAAAATTATCTTTACTCCTGAACACGGTACAGCAAACGTTCCAGTAAAAGAACTATACACTCGTTGTGGATACAACTTTGTGGCAGTTGAAGAACAATGTGCACCAGATCCAGACTTCTCTAACACACCAACTCCAAACCCTGAAGAAGCACCAGCATACGATTTAGCAATCGAATACGCTAAAAAAGAAGATGCAGACATTATCTTAGTATGTGACCCAGATGCTGACCGTATGGGTGTAGGTGTAAAACACAATGGAGAATACAAATTATTAACAGGAAACCAAAGTGGAGCTGTATTAATTGAATACATCTTCTCTCAATTAGTGGCACAAAACAAAATGCCTGCAAACCCTGTAATGTTTAACACTGTAGTAACTAGTGACTTAGGTGAATTAGTTGCGAAAAAATATGGTGTAGAAACTGAAAAAACATTAACTGGATTCAAATTCATCGGTGAAAAAGTTGCGAAATACGAAGTAACTGGAGAAAAACAATATGTATTCGGATATGAAGAAAGTTATGGATCATTAATTGCACCATTCGTACGCGACAAAGATGCTCCTCAAGCTTGTTTGATGCTTGCAGAAGCTGCATGTTTCTACAAAGAACAAGGTAAAACATTAGTTGATGTATTATACGACTTATACCAAGAATTAGGATACTACGAAGAAAGCCAAGTAGCTTTAAAACTTGAAGGACAAGCTGGAGCTGCTCGTATCCAAGAAATCTTAAAAGACTTAAGAACAAGTGGATTAGCTGAAATCAATGGTACTAAAGTTGTACGTTTCGAAGACTACAAAGAATGTCGTATTGTAGATAATGGTGTTGAAAGCGAATTAGTTGGATTCACTAAATCAGATGTATTAAAATACTACTTGGAAGATGGATGTTGGATCGCTATTCGTCCTTCTGGTACAGAACCAAAATGTAAATTCTACTACTGTATCAAAGGTTCTTCATTATGTGAAGCACACGAAAAAACAATCGCTTACCAAAAAGCAATGGCTGACTTAATCGCTTAAGATAAATAATTGACCGAGTTATTCTCGGTCTTTTTTCTTTATATCCAATAAAACACACTATTTTGTATAAAAGTGTGATTCTCACCACATAATTATATAAAATAGCGTGATAAAAAAAGAATCCCTGAAACCAGAGATTCTTTCTAACTATTTAGACTTACGAATACGCCCTTCTTTTAATACGATGGCAGTACGTGCTGGAAGATATACTTCAATGTAGTATTTTCCATCGAATTTTTTAATTGGGAATTTCATGTGTTCCACATTGTTTTGTCCACCGTAAATATCATCATCAGAAGATAGTTTTACTGTGTAATCCGCATTGTGAGGCACAGGAATTAAAATGTTTGTCATAGAGTTTGATGGGTGGAAGTTAAAGGCGAATAATAATCCATTACGGTAGAACGCAAGAATTTTTTCTGGTTCTTTTAATAATAGACAATCTGCCATTTGTTGTTTGAAGATGTTATTACGTTTACATAACGCTACCATATCTTTATCAAATGTACCTAACCATTGGTATTTTAAGTAACCATTGTCTAATAAGTTCCATTGACGACGACAGTAGTGGAAACTCCATCCATTTCCTTCACGCGGGAAGTCAATCCATTCAGGGTGTCCAAATTCGTTACCCATGAAGTTTAAGTAACCTTCACCAGCTCCTGCTAATGTTAATAAACGAATCATTTTGTGTAGGGCGATGGCACGATCAATGACTGGAGTATGCATTACTTTATCCATGTCTGTATACATTGCAGCATCAGCTAAACGGAAAATCATTGTTTTGTCACCAACTAATGCTTGGTCATGACTTTCTACATAAGCAATTGTTTTTTCTCCAGGACGACGTAAACACATGTCTCCCCAAATTTGTCCAATTTGCCAATCTTCGTCTTTTTTCTCTTTGACTGTTTTAATCCATAAATCAGGAAGTCCCATACCTAGACGGTAGTCAAATCCAATTCCACCATCTTCAATTGGTAAACACATACCTGGCATACCAGACATATCTTCCGCAATCGTAATTGCATTTGGATTAACTTGACGAATTAATTCATTTGCTAATTGTAAGTAAGTAATTGCTTCGGTATGAGTGTTTAATGAGACGTATTTATCATTACTGTTGAAATCAGTACCTAAACCATGGTCATGATATAACATTGAAGTAACACCATCAAAACGGAATCCATCAAAGTGGAATTCTTCCATCCAGAATTTAACGTTTGATAATAAGAAGTGAATAACTTCATCTTTACCATAGTTGAAACATTTTGTACCCCAAGTTGGATGATCACCTTTATCTCCATTGTGGAAGAATTGCCAAGTTGTACCATCAAACATGTTGATACCTTCCGCAGTATTTTTCACGGCATGAGAATGTACGATGTCTAATAAAACACGAATTCCCATTTTATGTGCTTTGTTGATTAAGTATTTTAAATCTTCAGGTACACCAAACCAGCTACTTGCAGCGAAGAAGTTAGATACTTGGTATCCAAAACTTCCATAGTATGGGTGTTCCATAACTGCCATTAATTGGATTGTGTTATATCCTGCTTTTTTTACACGTGGTAATGTATATTTCGCAAATTCTTTGTAAGTAGAAACCTTACCTTCTTCTTGCGCCATACCAATGTGTGCTTCATAAATATATAAATCGTTGCTTCCTACGAAATCTTGGTCTGTCCAATTGAATTTTTTACCTGGATCAACAATTTCACATACCCATGCAACTGTTTCTTTTTCTTGGACAACACGTCTAGCATATAAAGGAATGTGATCACTAATGGTACCATTAGCTTGGACAACAGTTTTTACTTTACATCCTTCCCATAAAGCTTTATCACCACGAAGTTTAAGTTCCCAAACTCCATTTTCTAATCTTTTTAAAGGATGACTTGTACGGTTCCACTCATTAAATT
>JAXJYR010000253.1:0-6293 GCA_036306885.1 Longicatena sp. | reverse complement strand
GGAATACGAATGACAGCACTACGATTACTTGTCGCATATCCTACTGTCACTGGTGCTTCAAAACCTGGGACTAAACGTTTAAATGAGTTCGTACTTGGGTTGGTAATAGCACATAAGGCAGCGATGTGTTTTAATAATCCACCCATAAAATAGTGGGCCTCTTTACTTAAGTGTGAATATCCTTCATCATCAGAGAACACTGGTTCTCCATCCTTCAATAATAACATATGAACGTGCAGTCCATTTCCTGCTTCTCCATATACTGGTTTTGGCATAAAGGTCGCAACCTTTCCATATTTTAACGCGGTATTATGAATGACATATTTAATCAACATGGAAGCATCTGCCATTTTAGACATTTGCCCTAACATTGGCTCAATTTCAAATTGTCCTGCAGCTCCTACCTCTGGGTGATGATATTTAATTTCAATTCCCATTTTTTCTAATTCTAAACACATTTCACTACGACATTCATAAGTGTCATCAAAAGGTTTCGCAATATGATAATTTTTTTGATGTGCCACAACAGTACCTTGACCTTGTGTACCACTATTCCAATAAGCTTGGGCCGTATCTACACGCATACCAATCGCATCAGGACGTACTTCCCATCCTACTTGATCAAATAAATGGAATTCAAATTCAGGTAGAATTAACATTGTATCCGCAATTCCTAAATCCTTCATATATTGTTCCGCAGCTAATACAATATTACGTGGATATTGGTCTAAAGGACGATTATTTGGATAATCAATAATCATTGCATTACCTGTGATGGATAATGTTTTAATTTCACAATATGGATCAATCATAGCTGTATCTAAATCAGGAATGAATACCATATCACTCTTTTCTACGACTGCATATCCATAGTTTGATGCGTCGAATCCAATCCCATCGCTCATTGTCGTCTCATTAAACTGAGATGCGGGAATGGTCACATGACGAAATTGACCATTGATATCAACGATTTTAAAGTCAACCATTTTGATATCATGTTCTTTGATAAACTGCATGATGTCTTGTGCTGTTTTTGCCATTATTTATTCCTCCTAACACTTACCAAGATGCTTTATTAAAAAAGTATATCCATGTTACGAATTACTTTTATAACACATAATTTGAAATTGTACGACAGATTTGAGTAACATTCGCACCTGTGATAAATTCAAAGCGTACATTACCTAAACCCGAAAACCATAAATCTAATTCACTATCTAAATCTAAAATTCCTGCTGTTTCTACTGAAAAAGCGGTGATTTTACGATATGGAAGTGATGTGAAATCTTTTTTCTTTCCAGTAATACCTTGCACATTAATAGCGAAAATTCGTTTATTCGTAAACACAACGCCATCACGAATACCACGAAAGGATTGAATAATTTGTTCACCATCAATAAACATCGGTGTAATCATTGACGCAAAATCACTATCAGGTACAGGTCTTAGCTTAAAGAACGATGTATTTTTAAAATCAATCATAAAATTCTCTTATTCTTGTTCTAGCAATTGTTTTAAAATGGCAACGCAACCATCAATTCCAAACACAGAAGTATTTAAACATACATCATAGCTTTCCGCTGCACCCCATTTTTTATCAGTATAGTAATCATAATATCCTTTACGATTACGATCAATTTTACGAATCGATGCCTCTACATCACGTTCATCTACTTCATAATATTGAATTGCTCGTTTTTTACGATCATTCATATCTCCGGCGATAAATACTTTTAAGACATCATCGCGATTATCTAATACATAATCAGCACATCTTCCGACAATCACACATGGACCACTATCGGCAGCTTGTTCTACCACACGAGATTGAATCAAGAAGATTTGATCACTCAATGTAATATCATTCATCACACTTAATGGTGCACCTAATGAATAACCAAAGGTATTAATAAAGCGAAATAAACGTGAAGTATTGGCAGTGGTATCTTCAAACATCTCTTTATCGAAACCACTTTCCTTGGCTGCCATTTCAATTAATTCACGATCATAGTATTTGATGCCTAGCGCATCGGCTAATTTTTTTCCGACGTCTCTTCCTCCACTACCAAATTGACGACTAATTGTAATGATTGTTTTCTTTGTCATAAAAAGTACCTCCCTTCATCATTCAATATGTCTATTTATCTACTTTTATTGTATTAAATTATGACGAATTATTCAATGTTATCGCTTACATTTTTTATAATCATCTTATGCATATCAATATGTTTTTTATCCTTACTATGCTACAATAACCTTAGAAAGTGGTGATGAATATGCGTATCTTATTTGCGGAAGATGAATACTACCTAAATGAAGCAGTAACGAAAAAACTGAAACAAGCCAAGTATAGTGTGGATAGCTGTAGTAATGGTGAAGATGCTTTTGATTACTTTGAAGCTGCCGAATATGATCTAGTTATTTTAGACATTATGATGCCTAAGCTAGATGGTTTAAGTGTTTTACATAAAATTCGTACTAGTGGTAGTAAGGTTCCTGTCATCTTATTAACTGCCAAGGATTCGATTGAGGATCGTGTCAAAGGCTTAGATAGTGGTGCCAATGATTATTTAATCAAACCCTTTGCGATGGATGAATTATTAGCACGTATTCGGGTGCTCCTTCGAAAAGTAGACATCGCCCCAACTAATCTTTTACAGGTACATGATTTAACCTTAGAGCTAGATACTCATATTGTCAAACGTAATGGACAAGAGATTACTTTAACTTCAAAAGAATTTAATTTACTACGTTATATGATGAATCATGTTGGCATTGTCTTATCTCGTGATAAGCTCGAACAGCATATTTGGAACTATGACTTTAGTGGTGGAAGTAATGTGATAGATGTCTATATTCGTTTCTTACGTAAAAAGGTCGATGATGGCTTTGAGGTCAAATTAATTCATACTATTCGTGGTCAAGGCTATGTTTTAAAAGGTCCTTCCCTATGAAAAAACGTTCGATTAAAACCCAATTAACTTTTTATTATGGGTTTATTATGAGTATTCTCGTTATCATTTTAGTTGGTATTTTATTTATGTATTCAGAACGTGAAATTAAATCACGTACCACAAATGCTTTATATCACCAAGTACATCAAGCTATTTATGAAATTCAAGTCAAAGATGGCACTTTAAAATTCAATCAAGATTTAATGAAGCTAGAAAATGGTGTTTATCTTTCGGTTTACGATGAAAACAAAGAAATGTTGTATGGTAGAGTTCCTTATGCCTTTGAATGTCATGATGGTTTCCATATGGAGCTTAAGACAAGTGTTCAAAATCATATTACTTATTTAGTTTATGATTTCCCTTTTTTCCCTGATGGTAAAACTAAGGTTTTGATTCGTGGTGTAGTCAATTTAACCGATGCCAAAAGTAGCTTACATCATGTCTTTTTATTCTCCTTAGTGTTATTTCCCATTTTAATTATTGTCTCTTTAATTCTTGGTTATTTCTTATCAAAACGTGCACTATCTCCAGTTTCGATTATTACCAATAAGGTCAAGCAGATTATGGAACATTATCAAAGAGATGAGCGTATTGCGTTAGGAACAGGTAAAGATGAAATTTATGAAATGGCTGCGACCTTTGATCAATTATTAGATGAAGTACAGACGCTTATCACGCGTGAACAACAATTTACGAGCGATGTATCACATGAATTACGAACCCCTATTTCGGTTATTTTAATGCAATGCGAATCTCTATTAGACCAAGATTTAACCCCAGAGCTTCACCATAGTATTCAAATTATTCAACAAAAGGCACGTTCGATGCACCAAATGATTTCACAATTATTAATGTTATCGAGGGCAGATGCAGGTAGAACCAAACTAGAGATGGAAGAGCTTGACTTTAGTGAATTATGTGAAATGAGTGCACAGGAACAAAGTTTCATTGCCCAAGCCAAAAACATTGAAATGAAAACGGATATTACACCAAATATTATGTTCCATGGGGATATGACTTTATTAATTCGTTTATTGGTAAACTTATTAAGTAATGCCATCACTTATGGTAAAGAAGGTGGATGGATTGAATTGTCGCTTCACCAAGATGAACAATCTATTATTTTAAAAGTGGCAGATAATGGGATAGGAATTGCGGAAGAACATCTTCCTCATATCTTTGATCGTTTCTACCAAGTTGATACCTCACGCACTTCTTCTCATTCAGGATTAGGTTTATCGATGGTCAAATGGATTTGTGAGGTTCATCAAGGAACGATTCAAGTAGATAGTATTATAAATGAAGGTACTACTTTTACTTTAATCTTTCCAAAATAAATGATTATTTTATTACATTTCTGTCTAAAATGAAAAAGAAGCTCGAATTTGGGTAAATCCCATAAGGAAGTATTTTCTATGTAAGTTCGGTGCAATCTCTAAAGAGGCTGCACCGTTTCTTTATTATGCTGCAAAACGATATTTGTGTGGATTTTTACGGATTTCTTTCATCATTATAATGATTTCATCTTCGGTTGGGATTTTAAACATTCCGACCGCTGTAAAGTAAATATCCACTTTTACATAACAATGACCGCTTGATTTATCGTTGTTGTAAACTTCAATGCGCTCAATTAGAGAATTGACCAGAGTCGGTGTTAGTTCCTTAATATCCGTCATTTCACAAAAGGCACGGAGCAGCAATCTCAAATCAAGACTTTTTTGTTCGGCTTTGTCTAAAACGGCTTGCGCTTCGGATACAGTAATTGCAAGTTCTTTTTGTTCTTTTTCATATTTTGAAACTCATCTTTCGTAAACATCATCTGATAATCTTCCAAAAGTATTATCCTCGTAAAGCTTATCCATCAAGCGTTCCAATTCTTCAAGTCTTCGCTTACCGTACTCAACCGTTTCCTGCATTTTTTTAAATTCAGCTTTACGAATCGCCTTGTTTTTCATTGCCATCATATAAAGAAAGACGGGTTCATGACAGCGAACAAAATCAGCAAAGTCGCTGATAGCTTCCATTACATTTTTTTCAAGTACTATATTTCGAATATAGTGAACTTTACAAGTACCTCTGCCGGATCTATAGTTGGAGCAACAATAAAATTCTTGATTTGCATTCAGAATTTTAGCAGAGCAAAAATAAAGTTTCGCACCACAATCAGGACAAAAACCAAGACCTGAAAATAGACTTTGCCGTCCTGTCGCAGTAGGACGGCGTTTATTTTTGCGAAGTTCTTGTACCCTTAGCCAATCCTCCTCCGGTATAATCGGTTCCTACATATTAGGAATAACTTGTTGTTCTTCAATAGGGTTATAAATGACCTTGTGAACCTTGTAACTGACAGTAGTAGATTTGAAATTTACCGCACATCCCGTATATTGTCTATTTTCAAGAATGTGTACTATAGTTTTCTGATCCCACGCACATGGATTTAGCGGTATCTTTTGAGAGTGTTTTCTACCAACAGATTCATAATAAGCAGATGGAATTAAAATATTTTCTTTTTCCAACTGTCTTGCGATTTATGACGGTCCTCTTCCGCCAAGCGCTAAAGCAAATATTTTATGCACAATTTCTGCGACAGGTTCATCAATTAACCACTTTTCCCGATTTTCAGTATCTTTCACATATCCAAAAGGAACAGATGATGAAACACGCTTTCCGTTATCTGCTTTGGACTGCCATACAGCACGAATTTTCTTACTTGTCTGAGCTGCATACCATTCGTTAAAAATATTGTAAAACGGCATCATTTCCATCCCTTCACCTGTAGTGCTGTTGACATTCTCCTGAATGGAGATAAAGGTAATGCCAAGTGAAGGATACACGATTTGTGTCAGCCTATCGGCTTCGACCTGTTCACGACCAAAGCGAGATAAATCTTTCACGATGATTCTGCTGATTTCTCCGTTTTCAGCCATTCTCCACATACGCTGAAAAGCTTCTCGATCAAATCTAGTTCCCGAAATCCCATCATCAGCCGCTGTCAAGTAAGGACTAAATGTTTTTGAAATTTGTTTACAATTTCGGGGGTTAAGAAGCCGCATCCACCGTTTCAAGGCAAGTCAGTAGCTTCTCCAACTCGTCACGCAAGGCAAGCTCGATTACAATGCCGCCGTCTTTGTAAACCGTAACACGCTTCACAACGTCGTTTGCAATATCCGAAGTCAGCGTTTCAAGCTCGGTGTATTCCTTGTATTTTTCAATAAAGGCTCCACCTTGCTCGGTGGTGGTCTGCGAGGACTTTTCAAGGCGTTCCATTTTCTCGGAAAGCTCTTGCATCTGTGCTTGATTGCTCGCCTTATGAGATAAGTACGTCTCCTTGTCGATAGT
>JAXJYR010000252.1:0-5161 GCA_036306885.1 Longicatena sp. | reverse complement strand
CTTCATTATGATTTGTATCATAAATAAGATTACAGTGATAATACAAAGTGATATGATTAAAAATTGCATTGAAAATTGTAAGCTTGAACCATCTAATGAAATGCCTCGCATTCCTAATCCATAAATTCCATTACCATGATACAAAATAATTAAGATTGCATAAAAGACATCTAGTAGAAACCATTCGCTAGATTTTAAATCATAGTAGCAGGGTGCTATTAAGGAAAAGATGATTAATGGTAATAGAAGAATTGTTGTGGCTTGTGGGTTCTGTACAGGTTTTTCAATATCTTGATTTATCTTTGTGTTAGTATCATCGATAGAAATATCTTCCTTAATTAAAGTTTGATCATCAGAAGATAACGGTTCTTTTTTGATATCTTCTTGAGTGATTTCTTCCTTTTCTTTATCCACTAAGCTGTCTTCTTTGTTGGAATAATTATCATTTTCGATTACTTTTTCTTCCACTACTTCAGATGGTTTATCTTCATTTTTGACTGTTATCTCTGTTTGATATGATCTATGTGCATCTAATACAATATCCTCAACCATTAGATTACCTTCTTTAAGCTTCCATTTATATTGCTGTTATTCTTATCCATTTTTTTATAATGTTTTCTCACATTGTGCTTATTTTTGTTTTGTAACATAGCGATTATAGTGTGTCAAAAAAAAGATATGATGTTCTATATGTAAAACATCATATCTTGAAATATTTAAAAAAGGATTATTTTTTAAAGATATGCTGGCGATGATAAGCTAAAAAAGCTTTCCTTTCTTGGCTTAAATATCGTTTTGGTAGTACCAAGTTTTTGGTGATATGAAAAGCCGAAAATGGTTTGTGTCGTGCTAGTTCATCGCTCATTAATAAATGTCCATCATCATCAAAGCTAAAATAACCTTGGTCAAATAAATAATCATGATTACGACATAGTAATAAACCATTATTATGGTCAATTGGTTCATAGATATGGGCACAATCACGAAATGGTTTGATGTGAGAGGCGATTAACATATGTGGTATATGCAATTTACAAATAGGACACTGATGATTGAATTCATGGAATAAAGTATCTTTATAAAAGGTTTGAAGGGCTTTGGTGACATCGCGATTACTAGGTATGCCACGTTTAGGGATAAGAGATAAAATATCTTGTAAATAAGGGTACGCGACAATATCACGGTTTTCATTACGATATTCTACAATATTCGCATTCGGTACAATTGAAGATGCAAAACGTGCTAATAGGATACTTGAAATATAGAAGCAGGTTCGTTGTTGGTATTCTTCAATAATATTCTTGAGAATGGTACGAAGGGAGATGGTAAAGCGATAGTGATCATTTTTGCGCTCAAATAATGAAGTATGTTGTTGGATAGAAAATAAATCATCACCCAAAATGTTAACAAAGTGTTGTCTAGGATAAAAGGCTTCGTCTTTGAGTAATCGCTGATAGCGTTTGATCGTTTGTTTGTTTAAAAACATTTCAAAACTTGCCATCGCTTCAATATCTGAATGTAGTGAGCTTCTTGCGAAAACGGTGGCAATCGGGGCTAAATCAAAGCCTAATGGAAATGTTTTAAGGCATTGATAACGTAGTAATAATTGAATTATTTGCATTATATCATGTCTTTGAATCGGAAAATTGTTTCGTTTCAGATCCTCTTCAATGAGAGGAAGAGCTTCTTCTAAATGACATTCTTGATGTTCAATTTCATCTAATAGTTGAAGTATTCTTTTAAAGCTTGCTTTTTGCATGATAATCATTCCTTTGTGTTATTAATTATATTGTATCACTTTTAGTTTAGAACAAATGTAAAAATTTATGTATTATTAAAAATTTATGGCAATTTTTGCGAGAATTCGACATCTTTGTAATTATACAATGTAGCCGTGAAAAGGAGGATTTAATCATGAAAGGTCCAGGAATTCAATGTTACTTACAAGTAATTGAAACATTAAAACAAGAAGCAATGATGGAGAATAAAGCTTACTTAGATATTAATTCTAAGGAGCTACATGCTAGGGTATCTCCGCAACATGCAACGATGCCTACTTGTTGTCAAGCAATATATAAAAAACTATTAGAGGGCGATGAAATATTGCGTTCTCCACGAGGGGCAACTGGTTATGGTTCTTATTTGACAGTGCGTTATTACTTAAATGATATAGAGAGTCGTAGTCGTATGTTTCCTGATAAAAAACGTGGTCGTCCATCAAAAAGTGAAGAAGAAAAAATAGCGGCAAGAAAAGCTCGTTTGAAACGAAATAGTGAAGAATTAAAGGAAATTATTAAAGGCTGGCTAGAGCACAATGGATGGACGCATACGGAATATCAAGATTATATTGAGGCTCGTAATGAGAATCAACGTTGGGTTATTAATGTAGAAGGAATTAAAAGAGGTCGTAAACAACCGCTTCCTTTAAAAGTAGGAGAAGTGTTAAAGTACATTGAAGATGTGACTTCACTTTATTCAATTGTGTTTAATGATTCTTCTACATATCGTCGTCAATGGAATGAAATTCCTCAGGCAGTAAAAGAACGTTTAGGATTAAGTGTTATTTTTGCCGATAAACAAGGAAATCTAACAATGCTATAACATGACAGAGTAAGGATGAAGTGATTCAAATTGTCGAACACTTTAATGCTTACTCTTTTTTTGTAGTGATAAAATGTTTAGATGCGAAAAAGATGATGAAACTGAGAGGGAATGATTGTCAAAAAGAGTTTGTTATAGTAAAATAAAATAGTGAAACAGTGTAATAAACACTAACAGGAGGTAACAGAATTATGACAAAAAGACCTGTAGTATTAGTTGTAATGGACGGTATTGGAATTAATGAATCTGAATTTGGAAATGCCGTAAAAGCAGCTTACAAACCAACATTAGACGACTTGATGGCAAACTACCCAAACACTGCAATTAAAGCACATGGTTTAGCAGTAGGGCTACCAAGCGATGACGATATGGGAAACTCTGAAGTAGGACACAACGCTTTAGGATGTGGACAAATCTACTCTCAAGGAGCTAAATTAGTTAACGAAAACATCGAATCAAAAGAGATCTTCAAAACTGAAACTTGGGCTTCTTTAGTAAACAACTGTAAAGAAGGAACAATGCACTTCTTAGGACTTCTTTCTGATGGAAATGTTCACTCTCACATCGATCACTTAAAAGCACTTTTAGCACAAGCTAAAGCTGATGGTGTAAAAGAAGTTCGTGTTCATGCTTTATTAGATGGACGTGACGTACCTGAAACATCTGCATTAATTTATGTAGAAGACATTGAAAAAACAATGGCTGAATTAAACGATGACAACTTCCACGCTTGTATCGCAAGTGGTGGTGGTCGTATGACAATCACTATGGACCGTTACGAAGCAAACTGGAAAATGGTTGAAGAAGGATGGCATGTACACGTTTTAGGTGAAGGTCGTCAATTCGCTTCAGCTACAGAAGCAATCGAAACTTACCGTGCAGAAACAGGTGTAGTTGACCAAGACTTACCAGGATTCGTAATTGCGAAAGATGGAAAACCTGTAGGAACTATCGAAGATGGTGACTCAGTTGTATTATTCAACTTCCGTGGGGATCGTGCTCAAGAAATTTCATTAGCATTTGATGGTGATGAATCATTCGATAAATTCGATCGTGTACGTATGCCAAAAGTTATGTACGCTGGTATGTTACAATACGATGCAGACTTATGTATCCCTAACAACTTCTTAACTTACCCACCAAAAATTCAATACACATTAACAGAAGAATTATGTAAATATGGAATTCGTGAATACGCTATTTCTGAAACTCAAAAATATGGACACGTTACTTACTTCTGGAATGGAAACCGTTCAGAAAAAATTAACGAAGAATTAGAAGAATACGTAGAAATCACTTCTGATGTAGTACCTTTCGAACAACGTCCATGGATGAAAGCTGCAGAAATCACTGATTTATTATGTGATGCAATCCGTTCAGGAAAATACGACTTCTTACGTACAAACTATCCAAACGGAGACATGGTTGGACACACAGGAAGCTTCGCAGCTACAGTAATCGGTGTTGAATCAGTTGACTTACAATTAGCACGTGTGAAAAAAGCAGTAGATGAAGTAAATGGTATTTTATTAGTAACTGCAGACCACGGGAACGCTGATGAAATGTACGAAAAACAAAAGAAAGCTGGAGCTCCATTAAAATCTAAAACATCTCACACATTAAACAAAGTTCCATTCATCGTATATGGTGCTGATGTTGAATTAAAAGATGACGAAAACCTTGGATTAGCAAACGTTGCAGCTACAGTTTGTGACTTATTAGAAATTGAACCAAACGCTAACTGGTGTGAATCAATTATCAAAAAATAATCTTTAAGTTTTAAACCTTCTCAAATTGAGAAGGTTTTTTTTATGCTAAAGAATAAGTAAACAACGTTAATATATCTGTTCTTTTCTAGAATTATGTGATAGACTAAAATAAATAGAGAATAGAAAAAGGAGGTTAAAGTATGAAAGATTTTGAGATACGTCGTATTAAGACAAGTGATTGGAAAGACATTCATGAGTTAAATGTGAAAATGGGTTATAATTATGAAGCAGAAAAGGTAGAACGAAGAATTCAAAGTGTTTTAGATGCATCTACTGATATTTTGTTGGTTTTAGAGGTAGAAGGTAAAGTGGTAGGATATGTACATGGTACACCTTATAATACTTTATATACAGAACGTATGGTAAATATCATTGCCTTTGTCTTTACTGTAGAATATCGTGAATGTAAAGAAATGACTGATGCGATTCTTTCTACATTTGAAAAAGAATCCAAACGTAATGGATTCTCTGGTGTACGTATGAGTGCTAATTCTGATCGTGTGATTTTACATGGAATTATGCTTGATAATGGTTATGAATCAAATCGTAATCAAAAACATTATATTAAAGTATTTTAAGGAAGATTATTTAAAAGGGAACATCAATCGATGTTCCCTCTTTTATGTTATTTCGCTGTAGTGTATTTAATTGTTGAATATGGAGTGTAAACTGAATATTTAATTTCTTCTCCTGATTTGTATGTTTTGTAACCACGTACTTTGAAGAAGTATTTTTTACCACTACTTAAAGATTTCGCTGTGTAGCTTAATTCTTTTGTTGTAGTAAGTTTT
>JAXJYR010000251.1:0-4473 GCA_036306885.1 Longicatena sp. | reverse complement strand
TAAGGAATATGGACATCGTGAACATAAGGAACAAGTAGTTCATGAAGAAACAGTAGAAAAAGTAGTGTATCCATATGTTGCGTATGTTTCTTTTAAAGATAGTAAAAAGGTATATTCATTTGGATGTTTTGAGAATGAATATAAAGCAGGTGAATATGTTGTCGTTGAAACAGTACGTGGTTTAGAACTAGGTAAAATTGTTAAAGATTCGGAAACCTTTATTCCAAATGGTATGGAAATGAAACCTGTTGTACGTAAAGCAACAGATGATGACTTAGAACAAGTAAAAAACAACGAAGTAAAATCACGTAAAGCAATGATGATCTGTGAAGAATGTATTCGTAATTTAAATTTAGATATGCATTTGATTGAAGCAGAATATACATTAGATGGAAGTAAGGTAATCTTTGTTTATGTAGCGGATGAACGTGTAGACTTCCGTGAATTATTAAAAGATTTAGCATCTATCTTCAAATGCCGTATTGAATTACGTCAAATTGGACCACGTAACAAAGCTAAAATTATTGGTGGTTTAGGAATGTGTGGACGTGAAACTTGTTGTTCAAGATTCTTAAATGATTTTGATGTCGTATCAATTAATATGGCGAAAAACCAATTATTAGCTTTAAATATTCAAAAGCTAAGTGGACAATGTGGTAAGCTAATGTGTTGTCTAAAATATGAAGATGCTCAATATAAAGTGATGCGTGAAGGATTACCAAAAATGAACAGCCAAATTGTTTATAAAGGAAATAAATATCGTATCACAAGCATGAATGTTTTATTAAAACAAGTACGTATTGAAAATAAAGAAGATGTACAGTGGCTATCATTTTCCGAATTATGGCCTGATCGCGAATTTGATTACTAATTATGGTTTATCGTCAAAAAAGTTTTGAAGCAGATAAAGCTGCCCTTTATTTGGTGGCCACTCCAATTGGGAACTTATCTGAACTTACACCACGTGCAATTGAAATTTTAAATCAAGTAGATGTGATTGCGGCAGAAGATACACGTAATACAATGAAGCTACTACACCATTTTGGAATTTCGACAAGAATGGTAGCACACCATCAACATAATGAAGCAGCCAGCACAGAGGGGTTAATTGCTTTATTACATGAAGGAAAATCCATTGCGCTTGTATCTGATGCAGGATATCCATTAATTTCTGATCCAGGTTCAGTCCTTGCGAAACGTGTGATTGAAGAAGGTTATCCATTAATTCCAGTATCAGGAAGTAATGCGATGTTAAATGCATTAGTATGTAGTGGAATGGACACAAGACATTTTATGTTTTATGGATTCTTAAAAAGTGCTACCAATGAGAGAATCAAAGAATTAAATGAATTACGTTATTTTCCATACACAATGATTTTCTATGAAGCACCACATCGCCTAAAGAAAATGTTGACAAGTGTTTATGAAATATTTGGAAATCGTCATATTTGTTTGGCTCGTGAATTAACTAAAAAACACGAAGAATTTATCCATGGTACGATTGAAGAAGTCTTAAATATTGTCGATGAATTAAAAGGTGAAATGGTTATTATTGTCGAAGGATGTCAAAATCCACAGCCAGACCAACACCAACCATCTACTAATGTTTATGAACAAATTAATCAATATATTGATCAAGGTTATTCAACCAAAGATGCGATTAAGCTTGTATCAAAAGAAACAGGTATTTCGAGAAACGATTTATATCGTCAATATCATGAACTGAACTAAAGATGAAGCGACTTTATGTTGCTTCTTTTTAAATATTTTTACATAAAAATAAAAAATGAGATATAATAAAATAGATTAGGAAGTGATTAGATGTATAAAGTATTAGTTGTAGATGATGAATCACATATTCGTTCTATTATTAAAAAATATGGAGAATATGAGGGATATAAAGTTTACGAAGCAGAGTCAGGAGAAAAGGCAATTGAATTATGTAGCTTAAATCATTATGATATCATTATTATGGATGTTATGATGCCTGGTCTAGATGGATTTGAGACTGTTTTAGAAATACGTAGACAATCCAATATTCCAATTATTATGTTATCAGCGCGCGGTGAAGAGTATGATCGTATCCAAGGATTTGAAGTAGGAATTGATGATTATGTTGTAAAACCATTTTCAATCAAAGAATTAATGATGCGTATTAACGCCATCTTAAAACGCATCCATGGAAAAACACAATGTAATGAAAGTCAGCAATATACATATAAAGGATTGAAAATTGACTATCGAGCCCATCGGGTATTTATTGATGAAGAAGAAGTTATCTTATCACCAAAAGAATATTCTTTACTAGTATATATGGTAAAAAATAAAGGAATCGCGTTAACTCGTGAACAGTTTATTCGTGATGTATGGGGATATGATTTCTATGGCGATGATCGTACTTTAGATACACATATTAAATTACTACGTAAAAGCTTAAAACAATATAGTACTTTAATTAGTACTTTAAGAGGGGTAGGATATCGTTTTGAAACAAAATAGAAAAAAAGGATTGAAGTGGATTACATTTTCAACGATTATTTTTTATACCATTCTTTTAATAGGGATACTGTGGTTCTTACAAGTGTTTTTTATTGATGATTTTTATGTTGTAGGTAAAGATTTTAAAATCGAAAATAAAATTGAAAATATTCATAAGATTCTTTATGAAAATGACTATCAAGAACAAATTAATCAAATTATTAAACATGATAGTTATTGTGTAATGGTATTTGAACAAGATAAAATGATTTATGCGACAAGTGGAACAGATGGGACAGGATGTCCAACCTTAAAGGAAGATAATCAAGAGATTCAAAAATATTATGATGAATTACTTCGCCAAAGTAAGCAATCAAACAAAGTGGTAAAGAATAAAATAAACTCAACAGAGTTAAGATATATATCACAAGTAAGTCTTTCCGTTAATGAAATGAAAGGTACCAAGATTAAGAAAACAAAATATTATAGTATGAAATATAATGCATCGCAAACGCCAAGAATGTTATTAATTGATGCACGTTTAACACCTTTAGATGCTACCTTACATACATTAAAGGTACAGTTAGCAATGATTTCAATTGTAATGATGATTATCTCCATGATTACTGCTTATTATATAGCGAAACGTTTAAGTAAACCAATTGTGAAAATGAATAAGGAAGCTAAATCACTTGCGAATGGTAATTATGATTTTCATTTTGATGGTAAAGCATATCGTGAAGTAGAAGAATTGAGTGAAACCTTAAATTATGCGGCAAAAGAATTAAATAAAGTAGATACCTTAAGAAAAGAATTTCTTGCGAATATGTCTCATGATTTGAGAACACCATTAACCATGATTGCAGGATATGGAGAAGTGATGCGTGATATACCAGGAGAAAATACTGCCGAAAATGTACAAGTGATTATTGATGAATGTATGCGATTAAATAAACTAGTAAATGATATTTTAGATATATCTAAACTGAACGCAGGAGTTGATGAATGTAAACGCTCTCGCTTTAATGTGACGGATTTAATTCGTGCAATTATTAATCGCCACGAAAAGTTTTTAAATTTAGAAGCGAATACAATTTATTTTGATTATATGCAAGATGTTGAAGTATTAGCAGATCAAATTAAAATTGAACAAGTAATCTATAACTTATTAACTAATGCGATTCATCATTCAACAGATGGAAAAAAGATTGAAGTTACACAAAAGATAGAAGGCAATCGGGTTCGGATAGATATCAAAGATAATGGAAATGGGATTGAAGAAGACCAATTACCATATATTTGGAATCGTTATTATAAAATTAATAAACAATATGTTCGATCAAATATCGGTAGTGGTATGGGATTATCAATTGTAAAGGCAATTTTTGATGTACATAAAATAGAATATGGTGTCACTTCTAAATTAAATGAAGGTACTTGTTTCTATTTCTATTTAGATATTGCTCAATAGGAAGAGGTGAGAAAAATGGATCGTCGTAATGCAGAACGTTTGTTTGTATATATTATCAATCATATTGAAAAAGCTTATGTAGATGAGTGTAATATGTGTATTGATGTTTTTTTAGAAGAAGAATTTACCCATGATGAATTAAAAAGAATGTTAGCATATTTATTAGAAAAGGTTAAAGATGATAAATATGATATGGTAAAAGCAAAATTAGAATCATCTTTAGGTTCTTTTGATTCATAATGATTAAGGTTTAAATCGGCTAACATAACGGTTTAAACCTTTTCTTTTAGAATCTATTTTTTCTTTGATAAAATATTGATAAAAATACTTGTGTTTTTTTAATTCTTATGTTTAAATATAACACGGTAAAAATATAAAAAGACTTTTATCAAGAGTTGGGCCAGAGAGTTAGCTCGATTATCCCACGCCAACCTGTATGAAAATATAAGGTGGTACTGCTAACAACGATAAGAGAAGGATAGAAATACAGGCTTCTCTTACGAGGAGTCTTTTTTGTAGAAAGG
>JAXJYR010000250.1:0-7281 GCA_036306885.1 Longicatena sp. | reverse complement strand
TTAGTATTCATATGTATTTTTGCTAAATTCTTTTCCAAAGTATTAGAACCTTAAAAATTTAGAAATATTTTTGTAATAAATCCCTCTTTAAGATTACTTATGTATTTAGTTTGTTAAACAATATTTCAAATAAAAATGCGCCACAAAAGCGGCGCAAATTTATAATTTTTATGTCAAATTAACAACATCAAAAAGAAGCAATTAGAATGATGGCACAACATGAATTTTCGATTCTTACAGGGGGACCTGGTACAGGAAAAACGACAATTGTTCAAGGAATGATTCAATTGTATCGTAAATTATTTCCTTCGCATGTGATTTCGATTTGTGCCCCTACTGGACGTGCAAGCAAACGTTTATCGCAACTATGTGAATGTGATGCATCGACCATTCATTCGTTGTTGAAATGGGATTTAGAAACAAATGTTTTTCAAGTGAATGAAAAAGATCCACTGGTTTGTGATTTTTTAATTATTGATGAGTTTTCCATGGTTGATCAATGGATTTTTTATAACTTACTAAAAGCTTGTCGCAACGTGAAAAAGATTTTAATTATTGGCGATGAAAACCAATTACCAAGTGTAGGTTGTGGAAGTGTTTTAAAAGATTTAATTGAGTCAAATTGTTTCCCAATCACAAGATTAAATAAAATTTTTCGTCAAAAAGAAGGTAGTGATGTTATCGCGTTAGCCTCTGAAATGAATGCTTTTGATATTGGTGATTTACAACGTAAAGATTTACGCTTTTATGAATGTCCATCTTATCAAGTAAAAAACTATATTTTACAATTAGTTGCGAATGCGATTGAAAAAGGATATCGCCAAGATGATATTCAAGTATTAGCTCCAATGTATGCAGGAGTGTGTGGAATTGATGCCTTAAACATTGCGATGCAAAAAATGTTAAATCCAGCCGATGGAATTAAAAAAGAAATTAATGTTGGATATCGTATTTTTAGAGAAGGTGACAAGGTGATGCAATTGCGTAATCAAGTCGATGATGATATTTATAATGGTGACATTGGTGTAATTGACTCTATTGAAATTCAACAGGGTGATAAACGAAATGTTGAACTATGTGTAGATTATGATGGTAATTATGTAGTTTATAGTCAAGAAGATTTGTCGAATATTACTCATGCTTATGCGATTTCCATTCATAAAGCGCAAGGAAGTGGTGCGAGTCGTTCCTTACTGAAAAGGTAAGGCACTAATAAAAGAACGAAATAGAGTTCTTAATTAGGAGAACTCTTAAATCTAGTAGACCAAATGATAGGGCTGAGATAATCTCAGGCAACCCCCTTGAAGGGTCTCCCCTAATACTCCGACATGCGTCATATAATGAAAATTAAGACGTGTGAAGCTCGGTGAAGTCGGCAGAAAGAGTACCTAAGTTAAATGAAATAGAAGAGTAAAGTTGGTTCAAAAGTGGCTAGAGCCCGCCTGCTTGAAAAACTATAGTAAAGAGATATGGGAAATGATATGCCGGGGGTCCATAAAACTTGCATGGTTAGAATGCTTGAAATATAGCTGACAAACCTTCGAATGTACGGGTCTAAACTGGCGAAACATGGAAACATGGAGTTCCCCCAAAGGGGGCGTCGGTGGGGTAAAGTAAAAATCGGCAACTATGAAATACCCTATATACGGCAGGCGTATATAAATCCGACAGGCCTATAGAAGGAACCTAAACAAGTCATGTAAGGATAAGATTTAAGGGAACGGCGAAAGGTATTGGATATGTCTTTTGATATATAAACTGACGAAGAACAATAAGCAGTTGAACCAATGCTGAAAAGTAGAGGTCGAACTTATGATATTCTCTGTAATGGAGAAAGGAGGAATGGCCTCAAGTCGTTACACTAATAGACACTATACATCATTTAACATTGGATGTTGAGTAAGCCAAAAAGAGGCACCTACGTAAATGGAGGTGATGTACCAGTGAAAGAAAGTAACGGAGTTAGAATACCTATGGAGGAAAAACTCCTAGGAAAACAAAAACCTGTTAAAATAAACAAGTTAAGGTATGCTGAATATTATGGTCAGCAAGAAATTCAAGACAAATTGTACGAAAAAAGTTCTAATGGTGAAAAGTTTGACAAGTTAATGGGGTTGATTACCTCAGATGCAAATATCATTATGGCATATAGGTCAATTAAACGTAACAAGGGTAGTAATACACCTGGAACAGACGGCTTAACCATAAAAAATATTGAGAAACTTAAACCAGAAGAGGTATGTAATAAAGTAAGAAATATTCTCAAAAATTACAACCCCAGAAGTGTGCGTAGAAAAGATATTCCAAAACCAAATGGTAAAACTAGACCTCTTGGTATTCCATGTATATGGGATAGATTGATACAACAATGCATACTTCAAATACTTGAACCCATATGTGAAGCCAAATTCTTTGAAGGAAGTTTTGGTTTTAGACCGTTAAGGTCTACAGAAAATGCAATCAATGAGGTTTACAGATATATAAATAGGTCAAAATTATACTATATGGTAGAAATCGACATCAAAGGCTTCTTTGACCATGTAAACCACTCAAAACTGATACGTCAAATATGGGCTATAGGTATTCAAGACAAACAACTATTATGCATAATCAAAAAGATTTTGAAAGCACAAATACTGCTACCGAATGGAGAAATCATTACACCGACAGAGGGAACACCTCAAGGTGGTATAATATCGCCGTTATTAGCTAACATTGTGTTGAATGAATTTGACTGGCATATGGAAAGTCAATGGGGCGAAAATCCACTTGCCTACAAGTGGAAAGGTGGGGTTGCTAAGAATGGAACATTTAGCAAAGGCAGTTCCTTTAGAGAAATGAGAAAGACAAATCTGAAAGAATTACATGTCATACGATACGCAGATGACATTAGAATCATGTGTTCTAACAAAGCTGATGCGATGAAAGTTATGCAAGGGGCAAAGAACTGGTTGAATAAACGTCTGAAATTGCAAGTCTCAGATGAAAAGACCGTAGTTAGAAACCTTACTAAACAGTATGGCGAATTCCTTGGAATTAAATTTAGAACTAAAAAGAAAAGTCATAAGCAAGTGATTGTTTCACATATGTGCGACAAAGCTGTTGAACGTACAATTAAAGCTATTAGAAACCAGATTAAAGAGATACAACGAGCTGGCAATGAACATAATGTCTTTCAAGAAATTGGAAGCTATAATGCATTAGTACGTGGTGTACACAATTATTATCAAATGGCTACCGATATTACTGAGGATTGCCAGATAATACATAATGCGACGTACAAAGCTTTACATAATAGACTACATCCTAAATTAGGTGCTATTGCACCAAATCAAGGTGATTATGTAAAGTATGGAAAATGTAAGCGAATATTTAAGTATCACGAAAGAACATTATTGCCAATCTCTTATTGTAGTCATAGGCAAACATTAGGGAAAAAGAAAGCAGTTAATCTTTATACAGCAGAAGGTAGAGCTTATAGACACAAAGAATTATGCTTTTCAAATGCTTACTTGCAACAAAGTATTGCTAGAAATCCAGTTCCCAACAGGTCGATTGAATACAATGATAACAGAGTATCACTATTCTCTGGACAAAGAGGAAAATGTGCTGTTACAGGAAGAGAGTTCCTAGATATATCGGAAATTCATTGTCATCACAAAACGCCTAGGCGATATGGTGGTAAAGATAATTATATGAATCTAGTTCTTGTCTTGCCAGAAGTCCATAGACTTATTCATGCCACTAATGAATCTCTAATAGCCCAATATATTGAAATTATGCAACTTAATGTTGAACAGATAACCAAACTTAACAAATTTAGAATAATGGCTAATCTTGCACCAGTTGAGGTTGCCTAACAGGAAATAATAAATTGAACTCTTAACTTACTTTTATGATGTAAATGTGCTATTAAGCGAAACGATGGAACGCCGTATGAATCGAAAGGTTCACGTACGGTGTGGAGGAGGGGAAAATCTGGAGATAATCTCAAAGGATTACCTATTCCTATAATATAGTATAGTGATGATGCCAGTAGTACGTGAATTTCAATATATGTTAAATAAACGGTTATTATATACAGGAATTACACGGGCTAAAAAATCACTTATTTTATTAGGGGAAGAAAAATGCTTTCGCGATGCATCGCAAATGAAGGAACGTTATCTTCGTAAATCATATTTGAAACATAGAATTCTTTCATTATTTGAATAAATGTTTATAAAGTGGACATGCTAAATACAGGAGTGATATAAATGAAACACACTGGTATTTATGTGTCTGCTTTTTTACTTGGTTTAGCAATTGGATATATGGAAGAAGATATGATTCATAGTGTTTTAACAAAATCAAATCGCGCAACGAAAAAAATGAAACGCGAAGTATCTCACGTTTTAGATGATATGCGTGATATGATGGATTAACCCCATTAAAGGGGTTTTTCTTTTATGAAAAAATATCAATTATTGTATCTACTTCTGTTGTTGTATCTGATGATCTTATGCTTTCAAAAATTATGTAAAATTAGTTTTATAGTATCAACGATTGAGATTTTATGGGCAATCTTATGTTCTTTTTTCGTTACTTTTTTATTGTATCCATTTATTAAAAAATTGCCCCCAAAATGGAAATGGAAGTATAAAGTTTTTATGGTCTATGGAATATTGCTGATTGGAATCATAAGCTGTATTTCTTTATTCATTCCATTATTTATTCAACAAGGTAAGGAAGTGATGGAACAATATCCAAAGCTTTTTGAACCATATATGGAGATGTTTTCATTGGAATCCTTGCAAGAAAATATAAATTTAACTTCTTTTTCTGTTTCTAATATTCAACCTTATTTCTCATCTGTATCAAATATGATTCAAAAATGTACGGATTATCTTTTTGTTTACTTATTATCTTTATTTATTTCTTTAGATTTGTCATTTTTTTATCCACTTTTTGGATATCTAAAACGTAAAATGAATTTATTGTTTATTGTTTATGAACGGTTTTCGATTATGATTTTTCAATATATTAAAGCAACGTTTTTGGATTTGTTGATATTAGGAGTTGGAGCTTATCTTATTCTATGGTTATTTCATATTGAAGGAGCATTGTTGTACGCAATCTTATTAGCGGTTGGAAACTTAATACCTTATATTGGGAGTATGATTGCCTTGGTAATGATTGCATTAATTGTCTTTTTAAATTATGGTTTTTCAATTTGGCCAGTATTATTATGCTTATGGGGGTTTCAACAATTAGAGGCGAATTTTATTCAAAATCTGTTATTTCATAAAGTGATGCATGTCCGTTCGTTATTTACCTTTCTTGCTTTTTATATAACGCAAGCCTTAATGGGCTTTTGGTGGATATTATTGTCACCGATTTTAGCTGGTTTCTTAGAAATGATAGTGCAAGCCTTTATTGAAGTATTGTCAGGTTCCGATAAAATTCATTTAAAAGAATAGTCATTATATATGTAAGGGCTATCTTTTTTTTGTGTTTTTGCACTATAATGTATATGAAGTTTTAATGAAAGGAGGATTTGGGTGAGGTTTGGTCATCGCCTTAACGATACTTACATTATGAAAAGATGACTAGAAAGGGAGTATTTATGAAATCATATTTGAAAAAAACAGTTTCGATGTTATTAGCAGGGGCAATGGCATTTAGTTGTTTCTCAACGAATGCGCTACATGCAGAAGTGAATCATGAGATTTTATTAGCATCGCAACAAATTAGCGGAAAATCGGCTTCAGGACATGAGGCAAGTTTGGCAATTGATGGGGATATGACTACTTATTATTTATCACCTGCCTTAACAACTGAAATTGATCATATGCGTTATGTAGATATTACATTAGATGGTATCTATGATTTATCAGAACTTAAATTGTATCAATTAGAAGGAAACTATTATCATTATCAAATTTATGCATCAGAAACAGGAACATCATTTAACAAAGTAGCGTATAAAGATGATAATAAAGTAGCTACTTCAGAAGGAGATTCAATTGTCTTTGAAACACCTGTAAAAGCAGCGAAGTTACGTATTTCTTTGTCTTATAACTCAGCAGGACAACAAGCAAACTTAGTAGAAGTGAGATTATTTGGAGAAAAAGTTGCGGAGTTTACAGATTCATCGTCAACTTTTGTGCCTGTTGAAAATTTTGAAGGAAGTAAATGGCAGGAAGAGTGGAATCATTTTGAAAGTGATAAAGCTTATGCCAATGCGAAAACAATTCAAGAAATGCATAATCTTGTCGGACGTGTTATTGGTGAAGAATGGAAGGATGATTTTATCTTTGAAGTAAAAGAATATCCATCTAGCAATGATACTTTTGAAATTGAACAAGGTGATAATGGAAAAATTATCATTCGTGGAAATAATGGGATTGCGATGGCATCAGGATTTAACCATTACTTAAAATATTATTGTAATGTTATGTATGATCCATTATTTGTTTCACATTTAACGATGCCAGAAGAATTACCAGCAGTGGAAAAATTAATTATTAAAGAAACACAATATGATGTGCGTTATGCCTTAAACTTCTGTACATATTCATATACAATGGCATTCTGGGATTGGGGAGAATATGAAGCATTCCTAGATTGGGCTGCTATGTCAGGAATGAACTTAATCTTGGATATTGTTGGTCAAGAAGAAATCGTTCGTCGTTTATTAAGTGAATATGGATATACTCATGATGAAATTAAAGAATATATCGTAGGTCCTGGATATTTTGCTTGGTATTATATGCAAAACATGACAAGTTGGGGAGGACCACTTCCTGATAACTGGTTTGAAGAACGTGTTGAATTAGGAAGAAAAATGCATGATCGTATGCAAACATATGGAATTCGTCCTGTTTTAAGTGGATTCTCTGGAATGGTACCATTAGACTTTGATCAAAGATTTAGCGATGCTACAACTGTACCACAAGGAAGTTGGAGTGAATTTGCAAGACCAGATATGCTTCGTGTTTATGTTAGTGAAGGTAAAAAGGATTACTTTGATGAATTAGCTGATGTATATTACAATGCCCAAAAAGATGTCTTTGGTGAGATTACGCATTATTATGCAGTAGACCCATTCCATGAAGGTGGAAAAACTGGGGATATGGATTTACCAACTGTTTATACAACGGTTCAAAACAAAATGCTAGAACATGATCCTGAAGGTATTTGGGTCATTCAACAATGGGCAGGACGTTTAACCGATAACAAAGTAAAAGGTTTAGTAAATAAAGAAAATGCTTTAATTCTTGACTTATCAAGTGAATATGC
>JAXJYR010000249.1:0-5740 GCA_036306885.1 Longicatena sp. | reverse complement strand
GCTGCCCCTGTAGGGTATTTTTCCACTTCTTCAAAGTTTTTTAATTCACTTTTGTATACTAATTGTGCGTTACGGAAGTAAGTTCCATCATTTAATTCAATGAAACCTAATTTACCGCTACAACGGTTTGTACGAATCCATCCTTGTAATTGGACATATTCCATACTGTCAATTTCCATTTGTGAACCTTTGGTAATAATTTCAAATAATTCACGAATTGTCATAAATTCAAACATATGATTTCCTCCTCTAAAATAAAAAAACGACCACATTCCTTCAGGAACGCTAGTCGCGCGGTGCCATCCTGATTCCTATACTTGTCGTATAAGCATCTTATGTGAAACTTAACGCGTTTCAAACGAAATCGTCTACTTTTAGTTCTCCGATTTAACTCCACAGCCGTTCATCATCAATTCCCTTATCTCTGGCTTCCACCATCCCAGATTCGCTAAATAAGCATCCTTGCGATGTTCTGTTTCAACGTTACTTCATAGTATATAAATGATACCACATCTTTTTAAGTGTTACAACCTTTTTTCATCAAAAAGAAAACGGTAACAGTTTGATACCATTACCGTGTATTGTTATTTATCAATATTTAAACTATTTGTCTCAAATACTAATTCTTGAATTGATGATACAACATCAACACATTTTAAGACAACACCTTTGGGAATTTGAATGTGTTCATGTGTAAAGTCAATTAATCCAATAATTCCACAAGCAATTAGTCGATCAACTGTTTGTTGGATATTTTCGCTAATTGCCAGAATGGCAATGCGACATCCTTCAGGAATTTTATTTTCTAATTCACAAATATCATATACAGGAATATTGAAACGAACCCCTTGACGATCAGGATTAATATCAAATGCACATGCAATTTCCCCAACAACATAATCCCATTTGTTGTATTTCATTAATGCTCTACCCATATTTCCAGCTCCAACTAAAATAATTTTTTCATCAAAGCCCATTCCTAATTGTTGGTTAAAAATATCAATCAAATGATTAATATCATATCCATATCCTTGTTTTCCTAAGTTTCCTAAAAAAGAAAAATCACGACGAATCGTAGTTGGTTCAATATTTACAAAGCTCGCAAGCTCCTTTGACATAATACGTTCATATCCTTGTTTTTTTAGTTTGCGCAATGCTTTTAAATACACTGGATAACGTTGTAAGGTTGCTTTTGGTACATTTTTCTCGTTCATATCATCACCCGCCTGTACAAGTATAGCATATGCATTTTATTTTGTGAATATTCAGAAGTTTTTAACTTTTGTTTTTTTCGACAAATTTCGTGATATTACTCACATTCAACTCTTTTAGTTTATTTTAGAGCTAATTTCAGATTTGTTATAATGAATTTATGATATTTTTTTATTTTCCATTTTAGAAATTTGCTTATTTTTTCACAAATAGCAAAAGGATGATACTTTCGTACCATCCTCATTTGTTTTATGAAAATAAATCTTCATAAGTAATTTGTTTGCGTTTTTTACGTGGGAATAATGCTACCACAAATGCTAAGAGTAAGATCGGAGCGGATAATACAATTGCGACAACAATTGGTTTCACTTTTGAGGCATCAGCAGGTACACGTACATTATTTTCTGCAAGTGCATCATTTCTTTTTCCTCTTACTAACATTCGATGGGAGTTTACTCCATATGGTGTACACGTTACAAGGGTAACGTAATCTTCTCCCTTCACAATTTTTAAATCATTGGTTTCATAAGGTTCTACAATTAAAATTTGATCTACTTCATAAGTAAAAACTTTATCTAAGACATGAATCGAAAAGACATCTCCTTCAATTAGTTTATTTAAATCAGTGAATAGTTTGGCACTGGGTAAACCACGATGTCCAGATATCACACAATGGGTTGATTCTCCTCCTGTTGGTAAACTACTCCAATTCAAATGACCTATTGCCACTTGAAGCACTTCATCACTTACCCCATGATAAATTGGTAAATAAACATTGATAGAAGGAATACTAACAAATCCCATCATAGAAGTTCCATCGACATTAAGTAAAGTATTGTACTCCTGTTCCTCTGAAACACTAAGCTTACTAAATGGACCTTTTTCGACAAGCTTTTGATTAAAGTGAATCGCATTATCCCATATTTCTTGATATTTATCCTTATCTAAATTTGCCACTTCATTTTCATAGGAAGCAACGGCCTTGGTTTGTCGAAATGAGTTCCAATAGTTACTTACTGATGGATATAACAATAACGACAAACCAATGACAAACATAAGCGATAAAAGTACGTCTGATATCTTAAATAATTTCATAAAATATCATTACGATTTTTTTTTATTTTTTTAAAGCGTAACGTTTTTTAGATACTAATAATAATGCAGCTCCTAAAACCATTGCACTACCTAATACATAGAATAATGTAGTACCCATACCACCTGTTACTGGTAATGTAGAACCTGAAGAGTTACGTACCCCTACTGTTGGTGTAGTTTGTTCTTCTGAATCTACTTCATATTTTACTTCTACAGAAGATCCATCTTTAGAATAAGTAGGAGCGATTTTAACTTGAACAGGAGTTTCCATTAAGTTATATCCAGCAGGAGCTGCTGTTTCTTTTAAGTAGTAAATTCCTGAGTCAATACCACGAATTCCTGCAAATCCTTTATCATCAGTCACAATTGTACCTGCTTCTTCAATATCTGTAGACCATCCATATACAACACCTAAGTCATCGGCATCAACTGGTTTTCCATTGATTAAACGATCTGCTTCTGGTTTTAATGTTTTATTACCTTCTGCATCAATGTTATATAATGTTTCATCAGTAATAATTTTGGCATAGTATTTCACAGTTTGTCCGCCTTCAGCTCTTTCATAGTACACAACAAATTTTGCACCTTCTAGTTTTTTCGCATTGTTATCTGCATCATATTTGTCAATATCAATTTTGAATGTGAAGGCATGTGCGACATCATCTGGTGTTTTACCATAGTCACCATCACCATAGCTATAAGGGTCATTGCTGTATACTAGGTGCGCTTTGTTAGTCATTGCTTGTTGTACTAAAGCATCGCGAGTTACACGTGCAGATACTTTCACAACCACTTTATGTGTTGGTAAAATACCAGGATATAATGTTAATAAATCTTTAATTTCTAAAGTATATGTTTTGTCATTTAAACTTTCAGTAACACCAGCTGGTAAAACATCATTTGTCGTATCTGTATCATTTAAATCAAAGAATGTATGTACAGTATTACCTTCACTTCCTTCAATATAAAGAGATTCTAGACGATAGAAGTCTAATCCTACTGGGAATGTATCGACATATTTGTAGTAGTATTGTTCATAGAATTTTAAGTTTGATGGAAGTGTTCCTGCTAATTTGAAGTATGCTAAATCATTTGTATCGAAGTCATCATGTTCACCGTAAGTTCCATCTACGGTATCGTTGATTGTTTTTGTTAATGTTGATTTTTCTCCTTTAGGAGTTACAGGAACAGATTTTACAACACGTACAATGTATTTAGTATGTACAGTATCTGCACCTGTTAACGTTTCATCGTTATCTTTAATTAAGTAGTAACCAGCACTTAATTCATCAATTAAGTAATGAGTTGTTTCAAATGAACTTGTTTGTGCTGGGTCACCTAAATGTTCACCAATCACTTTTGCTAATAAGTCCATTGTTTCTGAGTCAGATGTAATGTTACCTGAAATTAAAGTAGCTAATTTAGCTGCACTATCAGCACTATGTAAAGCACTTAATTTTGGTTCTGCTTGAATCGCAGCTAATAAATTAGCTGAATAATCGTATTTGTCTTTTTTGACAATTGATGAACCCCATTGAATATCAGATAGAATTTGTTTTCCATCTACTTCGGCTAGTTTCCCACTAAAAATTTGGTGAGCTTCATAAACGTGTCCTTCTTCTGTTGTGTTAACTGTAACTTGGAATGTTTCATCCGCTGCAGCAATGTTTGTAAATGGAATAACTAACATCAAACATAATACTGCGATTAAAATTGATTTAATTTTTTTCATTTTTCTTCATCCTTTCCTAAATTTTTTTATGATACAAAATTTCTTAGAGTTAACTTTTATGAGTTTCCCTCCTTTCCATTTTGTATTTTCTTAAACAAACAATCATCAACCATACAAGCAGTGTACCTGCTCCGTAGACGATAGGGAAGCTAGGGAAACTACTTCCGGTAATCGGAAGGTCTACTGTTTTGTAGTTCGTTACAATCCACGCTTCCTGTGTTTGTGTGTATCCGACCATATACCCTTCACGATTTACTCCAAAGACATCCCCTTGTTCAAGTGCACTTTCATAATAAAGGACTTGTTCACTGTTTTCTAGGAGTGCTTTTTGCCATCCGTTTAATGGTTCGCTCGATACATTTGAAACTTCACGAATCGAATAATGATAATTTTCTACTTTATCATTTTCGTTTGCTAATGCAACCTTGAAGCTTCCTTGCCAATTTGTTGATGCATCAATTTGTAGTATTTTAGCTTGGTTGGCTTCATCTACTACTAATTGATCATCTTTGTATAAAACAACATAGATACAATCATCTTCATGTTGTTCATAACCATCATCCCATCTTTTTTCGACTGGAATATCTCCAGCATAGGAGCGTGTTGTATTCGTAAACTGGGCTGCCCCATATACTCCATTATAAGCATCAATATATTGATCATAGCGATCCTTATCATTCGCTTTTCCAATCACATTTTGATTTTGAGGATTATGTCCCATGACAAAGGTAACTGTTTTTCCTACTTGATTAATCGCTGGAGTAGAATAAGTATTGGTTGTATCTAATACTTTAATTTGTTTCAACATATATTGATCATCGACTGTTTCGCTAATCGTATATGTTCCACGTTTTAAATTGTTAAAGACAATGGTTGAAATACCTTCTTTTTGTCCTTTTCTTACGACAATCGTTTTAATGATATCATTGCTTGTATCATCTCCATCCTCTTGGCGATGGAGGACAAAAGTAAAGGTTGTATTTTCGCTTAGGTTGACATCATCGCTCAACAATTTACTTATTTCAATTTTTCCTGAAATCACATGGACTTCATGAATATTATAACTATCTACAGTTCCTAGTCCATTTTCTAGTTTTGTTCCAGTTCCGACTTCGATTCCTGGACTTCCGGAACCATTATATTGATTTTGTGGTGGACGGCTTACCTCTCCTAATCGATAGGCAGTATATACCACCTTTAAGCGATATGTTTCACTTGGTTGTGGACAATCACTCGTTGCTGGTTTACCATCCTTTTGACAAGCCACGGTGGATTCATGGGCTTCATAATTAGGACTTGTACCTTCGATTCCTGTTTTTTCTAAGGAAATCGTAAAATATCCAACCGGTCCATTACTACTACTTGCATCATAAGTATATTCAACTTGAAGGGTTTCACCTGCCATCAAAGCTTCCCATTCAGCTTGGGTTAAGTTTCTTTGGAAGGCATATGGAAGGGTAAAGGTTCCTTCTTTTAAACCTTCTGCATCTTTCATATCAACTTTGTTTAATACGTTATCTCCACCTGATACAAGTTTAGTAAATTCAACACTTGTGAAGAAATCCTTCAAGGTATCAATTGGCGCATCATCTTCGCTATTGATCATATCACCTAAATAAAGTGTTGTTTCACTTTGAAATTCATTCATATCAAGCAAACGAACATTGACAGTTGGTTCTTCTAATACATGAACTGCAGTAT
>JAXJYR010000248.1:0-15458 GCA_036306885.1 Longicatena sp. | reverse complement strand
GGTACATACAACACCACATCGACCATCTTGTAGGAATTCAACGTTAAAGAATTGTTTAGAAACTCCAGTTGCACCACCATGTAAATGGTTAGCCCCATTGTTAATAGATAGTTTTTGCACATTACCATCTAAATAGTAAGTACCATATCCAATACGTCCAGCTACTGGTCCAACAATAGCATTTAGGTAAGGGCCACCTTGATCAAAGTAATCACTCATTTTTTGATAGCTTGCAGCCATATGTGTCCATGAACCATCTTCTTCTTTGATGCATAGCTCGTGAACGGTTGCCCCAAAATCAAGAATGGTGGCTTTTAATTGATCGTTATAGAATGTATAAGCGTTAATTGTTTGTGTGTTACAGTTATAAGTAGTATGATTGTACTCCATATATTGCTCCTTTCTTTCTATCATAGTAATAATAATAAAAGCGGTTACAAAAGTCAATAAAACTCAGAAAAAGTGTGACAAATATTAAAAATAATTTAATAAAGATAAGAATATTCAAGAAAAATGTTGATTTTTTATATTGAAAAAAGCGGTTACATACTTTATACTTATATCAGATATATAGATATCGAGGAGGATTTTTAAAATGAAAAAACTATTAATCTTAGCTCTTTCTTGCCTTACATGCGTAAGCATGATGGCTGGATGTGGAAGCAACGATGCTGATGCTGCTAAAAAAGTAGGTGTATTCCTATACAAATTTGACGACACTTACATTTCAACAGTACGTCAAAACTTAGAAAAAATCGCTGAAGAAAACGCTGGTAAAGTTGAATTTGAATTCTTTGATGGAAAAGGTGACCAATCAGTTCAAAACGACGCTATCGACACATTATTAACTAAAGGATGCGACCTATTAATGGTTAACTTAGTTGACACTGAAGCTGCTCAAGTAGTTGTTGATAAAATTAAAGAAAAAGACGTTCCAGTTGTATTCTTCAACCGTGAACCTCAAAACACTGAAATCATTAAAGGATACGAAAAAGCTATCTTCGTAGGAACTACTGCTAAAGATGCTGGTATTATCCAAGGTAAAATGATCGTTGACTTATGGAACGCTGACGCTAAATGGGACAAAAACGGTGACGGAAAAATGCAATACGTAATGCTTCAAGGTGAAGCTACTAACCCAGAAGCTATCGCTCGTACTGAATACTCTGTAAAAACAGTTGAAGAAGCTGGAATTACAACTGAAAAATTAGAGTTCCAAATTTGTGACTGGGACCAAGATAAAGCTCAACAAGCTGTAGAAGCTTGGTGGTCTAAACACAAAGATGGTATCGAAGTAATTATCGCTAACAACGACGGTATGGCTCAAGGTGCTATCGCTGCGTTAAACGGACAAGGATACAACACAGGTGATGCTGAAAAATACGTTCCAGTATACGGTGTAGATGCTACTGCTGCTGCTCAAGACTTAATCAACAAAGAACAAATGAGTGGAACAGTTCTTCAAGATGCTGTTGGTATGGCTACTGCTCTTTACACTACAGGTATGAACTTAGCTGAAGGTAAAGACGCTATCGAAGGAACTGAATACGCATTCGACGAAACAGGATTCTCAGTTCGTATTCCTTACCAAGAATACAAAAAATAAAAACTAGATAGGCAATGGAACTGCACAATTAATTGCAAAGCAACATTGTGCAGTTTCTTTCTTATAAAGGAGAGAAAGATATGGCAAATGAATATGTTTTAGAAATGCGCAATATCTGTAAAGAATTCCCTGGAGTTAAAGCTTTAGACAATGCACAATTAAAATTAGTTCCAGGACACGTACACGCTCTTATGGGTGAAAACGGGGCAGGAAAATCAACATTAATGAAATGTTTATTCGGTATCTATAAAGCAGATGCTGGGGAAATTTTTATTGATGGAGAACCAGTAAAATTCAGTAACCCTAAAGATGCAATGGAAAACGGAGTTTCCATGGTACACCAAGAGTTAAACCAGGTATTGCAACGCGATGTTATGGATAACATTTGGTTAGGAAGATATCCTTTAAAAAATGGTATCGTAGATCAAAAGAAAATGTATGATGACACAAAAGCAATTTTTGACGATTTAGGAATTGATGTAGATCCTCGTGAAAAAGTAGCAAACCTTTCAGTATCTCAACGTCAAATGATTGAAATTGCAAAAGCTGCTTCATATGATTCAATTAAAATCTTAGTTCTAGATGAGCCTACTTCATCACTAGCAAACGAAGAAGTAGAACACTTATTTAGAATTATGCGTAAATTAAAAGAGAAAAAATGTGCGATGGTTTACATTTCACACAAAATGGAAGAAATCTTAGCAATTTGTGACGAAGTTACAATCATGCGTGACGGTAAATGGATCGACACGAATAACGCTGCAGATCTTACTACTGACTTAATTATTAAGAAAATGGTTGGTCGTGATTTAACACACCGATTCCCTCCAAAAGATAACGTAGTTGGTGATGTTTTATTAGAAGTTAAAAACTTAACAGCAAAATATATGCCTTCTGTTATTGATGCTAGTTTCGAACTTCACAAAGGAGAAGTTTTGGGTGTTGCGGGTCTTCAAGGGTCTCGTCGTACTGAATTATTAGAAACAATTTTCGGTATTGCGACAAAAGAAAGTGGAGAATTAATTCTTCATGGAAAAGTAGTAGAAAACAAAAACTCTGTTGCCGCTATTAAAAACGGATTTGCTCTATTAACAGAAGAACGTCGTGCTACTGGTATTTTCGGTGGACTAGACATTGCATTTAACTCTGTTATTGCAAGTATTAAAAACTATGCGAAATACGGAATCGTTAACCACAGAAAAATTAAAAATGATACGGATTGGGTAGTTGAAAGTATGAAAGTTAAGACCCCAGGTCAAAAAACACTTATTCGTTCATTATCAGGTGGTAACCAACAAAAAGTTATTATCGGACGTTGGTTATTAACTGAACCAGAGGTATTATTACTAGATGAACCAACTCGTGGTATCGACGTAGGTGCAAAATATGAAATTTACCAATTAATTCTTGATTTGGCGAAAAAAGGTAAAGGATGTATCGTAGTATCATCTGAAATGCCTGAGCTTCTAGGTATTTGTGACCGTATCCTTGTTATGTCAAATGGACGTGTTGCAGGTATTGAGAAAACAGAAGATTTAGATCAAGAAAAAATTATGGCATTAGCCGCTAAATACGTATAGGAAGGAGTCTCAATATGGCTAAGAAATTTGATGCAAAGTCATTTTTGATTAATAATGCACTTTATATTGTATTGGCTTTGATGATTATTTTCTTCATCATCAAAGAGCCAAGCTTCCTGTCAATAGACAGTGTTGTTAACGTTTTATCTCAAGCTAGTACTCGTGCGATTATGGCACTTGGTGCTGCTGGTCTTATCGTACTTCAAGGTACTGACCTTTCTGCTGGACGTGTTCTTGGACTTTGTGCAGTTATCTCTGCATCTTTATTACAATCAACTACTTATGCTTCAAGAATGTATCCAAATCTTCCAGAACTTCCATTATTCTTACCTCTAATCGTTTCTATGTGTGTAGGGGGAGTATTTGGTTTAATTAACGGTTTTGGGGTTGCGAAACTTAAAGTTCACGCTTTCATTATTACATTAGGTACTCAATTAATTGCTTATGGATGTAACTGTTTATACATCGACCGTCCACCTCTAGGAGCTCAACCAGTTGCGAACTTAGACCCTAAATACATTAGTTTCGTAACAGGTGGTTTCCAAGTAGGACCAGTTCGTGTACCTTACTTAATCATCTACTTAGCAATCGTTGCTGCTATCGTTTACTTCATTTGGAACAAAACTACTTTAGGTAAAAACATGTTCGCAATCGGTGGTAACCCAGAAGCTGCTGCTGTATCAGGTGTAAACGTTGCTAGAAACATTATGATTATCTTTATTATTTCTGGTTTATTATACGGGGTAGCTGGATTCTTAGAAGCAGCTCGTGCCGGATCTACAACAAGTAACACTGGATTAAACTACGAATGTGACGCTTTATCTGCGTGTGTTGTTGGTGGTGTTTCTTTCTCTGGTGGTGTTGGTACAGTTCCAGGTGTATTAATTGGGGCAGTTTTACTTCAAGTTATTAACTACGGTCTAAACTACATCTCAGTTAGTCCTTACTACCAATACATTATCCGTGGTTTAATCATTATTATCGCTGTATCTATCGACGTTCGTAAATACATCGCTAAAAAATAATGTTAAACGATTCAAATTTAAAAGAACCAAAAGAAACACTTGATATTGTTTCAGATTTAGATGATGATGAAACAATATTAGCTGAAGAAGCCGCTCGTGATGAAGAAGCAAAGAAAAAAGAGGAAGAAAAAGCTCCTAAAGATTTCCGTAATTCGATTTATGCAAATGTTGATGTAAAAGTTGAAACAATGGATAAAATCATTTTATGGTTAGTAATTTTACTTGTATTCTTTATTATTCTTGGTGGTTTCATGACTGCTAAATAAGATAGTTTAGGGATGACTGATGTTATCCCTTTTTAATTTATTTACTATCTATAATATGGTATAATAAGAATAATGAGAGAAGGTGGATTATGAATAAATATAGTGTGATTCTTGTCGATGATGAGAGTGAAATTATTGAGGGAATTATTCAAAAAGTAGATATTGAATCATTAGGGTTTATTGTAGTAGGTGCTGCCGAAAATGGTGAAGAAGCATTTCAACTATCATTAAAACTAAAACCCGATATTGTGATTAGTGATATTATTATGCCATTTATGGATGGTTTAACCTTAGGTGAAAAACTAAAGGAAGAATTACCTAATACCAAAATTATTTTATTCAGTGGACATGATGATTTAGAATATGCACATCGTGCTATTAAAATGAATGTTGTGGAATATGTATTAAAACCAGTAAATGCTCAAGAAATTGCGATAATTTTAACGAATGTCAAAAATCAATTAGATCAAGAATATGAAACACGTCGTGATTATGAATTTTTAAAATTACATTATCAAAACATGCTACCAATTTTAAGAGATCAGTTTTTAGCTGGGATTTTAGATGGAAAGCTAAACGAAGATGAAGTGTTAGAACAAGCCCCATTGGCGAACTTTGATTTAAACTCGAAGGGATATTGTGTTGTATTGTTTGAAATTACGAAACAAACGCAAACACAAGTATCGCAAATGATTTTTAAAGAAAAAAATTTTTTGATGATGAATGCTGCCGTAAAACAACTAGCTGAAGATATTTTAAGTAAATATGTAAATAGTCATGTGTTTTATTCTAATGCTCAAATTGCAGCGATTGTGCAATTATATGAACAAACAGATACAGAAATGTTAAATAATGTTGTGAATGAGGTTTGTATGGCTGCTTCACGTATTTATGATATGAAGTTAAGTGCAGGTATTAGTAATACAACGAATCAGTGGTCTACATTATCTTACGCGAAAAATGAAGCCATCTCAGCCTTAGACTATCGTCTCGTATTAGGAGATGGAAAAGCGATTGCTTATGAAGATATCGCACAAGATACGACGATTTCTTTATCATTTCAAGAGCAAGATAGTAAGACCTTATCAAGTGCAATTCGTTTGGCTTCCTCACTTGAAATCAAAGAAACTGTATCATCTATCTTTGGACAATTATATCGCCATAAAATGCCATTAGATCGTTATCATGTCTTTGTGATGGAATTAATGCTATCACTACTAAAAATGATGGAACAATATCAAATTGATAGTAAAGCAATCTTTGCTAAAAACTTTGATCCATATCATCCACTAAAACAATTTAATTCCTTAGTTGAATTTGAAAAAGAATTAACCCGTATTTGTGTTGCGATAAGTCGCAGTATTCAGGAACAACGTGTTCATGCATCGAAAGCTGTTGTGTCATCGGTAATGGAATATATTCAAGAAAACTTTGCGAATCCAACCTTAAATGTTGAAACGATATCACGTTCCTTCCATATTTCCGCAAGTTATTTATCAAGAATCTTTAAAAAAGAAACTGATGAATCTTTGATTGGATATTTGACAGATTTACGTTTAGAAGAGGCAACAAAACTATTACTTACAACCAATGAAAAGAGTTATGCAGTTGCACAACAAGTTGGATATAGTGATCCTAATTATTTTAGCTATGTCTTTAAAAAGAAATATGGTATTGCGCCAACTCGCTATCGTAAGAAAATAGAAGAAAAGAATCATTAAGAGGTATGATGATGAAAAAATTTTTTCATAAAATATCTAAATATTTAAGTGAACAATCCATACAAACCGTATTAATTATTTCGTTTGCGTTGATGTTGATGATAGGGATTGGTAGTATTACGCTTGTGTTTTCAATTCGCTCACAAATGCAATCAATGAATACTTTAGCTGACTATAATATTAAGACCTTAGATACAACGAATCAATATTTGGACTCCCATTTACGTAATATGATGCGTGCAAGTGATGCAGTGTATTATCAAGTGTTAAATCGCAAACATGCAAACAAAGATACGATTAGTGAAATGATTACAACATTTTATAATGCGGACCGTGAACATGTAGTGTCAATTGCTCTTTTTGATACTTCAGGCGATGTTATTGCGGCAGCTCCTTTGTCTCGTGTTAAGAATAAAGACATGGTAATAAAAGCCCCAGGCTTTAGTGATGCGTTAAATGAAATTGAAAACATTCATTTCTCAGTACCCCATGTTCAAAATATCTTTCAAAATGAAGATAGTAATTATCAATGGGTAGTGTCATTATCACGCTATGTTAGGGTTAATTATGGAAATGAAACAATTAATGGAGTATTAATTGTAGATATTAACTTTTCAGGAATTGAACAAGTATGTCGTTCTGCTGGTTTACAGGATGGAAGCTATTTATACTTAATTGATCAAAATGGAGAGATTATATATCACCCCCGCCAACAGCTTGTATACTCTGGAATCGAAGCAGAAAATAATATTAAAGCGGTTCAATATGAAGATGGATCACATATTGAAACCTTTCAAAAACAGAAACAAATGGTTACGGTGAAAACAGTTGGTTATACGGGTTGGAAGCTCGTTGCGATAACGCCACAAAGTGTATATCAAAATATCGATACCCAAATGTATAGTTCTGCTATTTTTATCTTTATCTTAGTCGCAGCTTCCATGTTGTTTATTTCTAACATTATTTCGATTCGAATTGCTGATCCGATTAAATCCTTACAACAAGGGATGAAGGACATTGCGAATGGTAATCTAGAGCTACAATTACGTGGAGATGGAAGTAAGGAAATTAATCATTTGGCTACATCTATTAACGCAATGGTGGAGAATATGCGAGAGCTATTAAATTCTGCCATCGCCGAACAGGAAAGTAAGCGTAAAATGGAGCTTGATGCTTTACAAACACAAATAAATCCACACTTTTTATACAATACACTTGATTCTATTGTTTGGATGGTTGAAAACGAACGCTATGAAGGCGCAGTCACTATGATTGGGGCCTTAGCTCGTTTATTTAGAATTTCGCTTTCAAAAGGTAAATCAATTATTACGATTGCGGATGAAATTCAACATGCGGAAAGCTATTTGATCATACAATCGGTTCGTTATAAGAATCGCTTTACTTATCGTTTAGATATTGATCAAAACTTATTACACTATACAACCTTAAAACTAGTTTTACAGCCATTTATTGAAAATGCCATTTATCATGGACTTCAATATTTAGAAGAAGATGATGGTGGAGAATTAATTGTACGTCTATTTGAAAAAGATGATTTGATTTATCTACAGGTTGAAGATAATGGTAGTGGTATGACACCAGATACACTAGAACATTTATTTGATGAAAAGAAAAAAGAAAAAAGACAAAAGGGTAGTGGAATCGGTGTCATCAATGTTAAAAAACGTTTGGACATTTATTATGGTAGTCCATATGGGTTAAGTGTTGAAAGTGAGGCTGATGAAGGTACAACAATTACGATTTGTTTACCAAAACGCGAATTAAGTGAGGTGATACAAGAATGAAAAAGTATTTATTAAATAAACCGATGTTTATCATCTTACTAACTGTTTTAGCTTTTGTTTTAGCATTAAAAATCATTTTTCATTCAGAATATCAAACTAAATTACCATCTTATGATGTAAGTGTATTATGTGCGAAAGGAGATGCGGAACAATTTAAGAATTTTCGTCAAGGTGCTTTACAGGCGAGTGAGGATTTAAATGTAAATCTACGCTTCTTATATAGTGACGCAGAAGATGGTGTGAATCATCAACTTAAATTTTTAGAACAAGAATTAAATAATGATTCTGATGCAATGATTATGGTACCATATTGTGATCATTCTATGTTATTAAAGAAATGTGATGATGCGAATAAACCGATTGTATATGCTTATTCACATGTTATCAAAGGGGAAAGTAACTATGTTGGTGCAGATGGTGCGATGATGGGAAATGATTTTGCCCAAAGTATTATAACCACGCATCCCCAAAAACAACAAATAGCAATCTTAGTTCGCAATGATTTGACTCATATGGAAAATGAAATGGTGAAATCGACGATTGACGCATTACGTTCGCAAGGCAATCAACTCGAGGTATTATCATTTCACCCGCAAGAAAGTAGTGAGCATTTACATCACTTATTAAGTAAAAAGGACTATGATATAGTGATTTGTTTTGCCGATGAGTTATTTGGACAATTGATTGAGCATAAAGCTATTCATAATATAGAAATTTATGCGATGGGTAGTAATTATAATATCATTAATGCATTAGAAAAAGAGGATATTCGTGCATTACTAGTACAAGATGATTATTCGATTGGTTATTTAAGTGTAAAAGCCATCGTAGATAGTTTACAAAAGGGGAATAGTATTGTGAAACAAAAGATTCGTTATGCGATTGTAGATAAAAACGCAATGTATCAAAGCGTAAATGAACGACTGTTGTTTCCAATTGTGAGGTAGGATATGAAGTTAGTTTTATGTGTATGCTTATTTTTATTAAGTGCATGTATGAATCAAAAACCATCGATTCAAACCATTCGCTTAGCTGTATCAGTTTATAATCAAAGTGATACATTTATTGATTCTGTAGCTCAATATATCAAAAAATATGCAGAGAGCTATGCTGAGCAACAATCACTTTTTATACAAGTAGATATTTTTGATGCGCTTGGTTCACAAACAACTCAAAATAAGCAAATGGATCAATTTATTGAAAAGGAATATGATGGAATAGCGATTAATATGGTGGATCGTACTGCTAGTGCAGTTATCATAGACAAAGCAAAGGAACATAATATACCATTGGTGTTCTTTAATCGCGAGCCGGTAGATAGTGATATGCAGCTTTATGATCGATTATATTATGTCGGTTGTAATTCAATGCAAATGGGTTATGAACAAGGTAATATGATTTATAAAGCATATATGGAGGAACCCAAGCAGATTGATACGAATCAGGATGATATAATCCAATATGTCTTGTTAGAAGGGGAGCCAGGACATCAAGACACAACAATTCGTTCTCAATACTGTATTCAACCATTTATCGATAATGATGTGAAGATAGAAGAAGTTGATTTTGCGATTGCGAACTGGAGTCGTTCTCAAGGACAAGAACAAATGCGAACATTTTTAAATCATCACAATCATATTGAGGTTGTGTTTTGCAACAATGATGAAATGGCCCTAGGTGCAATTAAAACGATGGAAGAATATCAAAGATATATTCCTGTTGTGGGAGTAGACGGAATCGATGATGCCTTAGAGGCTATTCAACAAAAAACATTATATGGAACTGTGTTAAATGACAGTAAAAAACAAGGTGAAATGATTGGGGAGCTATTAATTAAATCGGTGAAAGAAGAAAGTGTAGAGCATTTGTTGAAGGGTGATAATCATAAAATTTTATTAGATGGAGATTGTATCACCAATGCCAATGTGGACCAATATTTAAAGTAAAATGAACTAAATAAAAAAGAGTTTTTCTTAGCGAAAAACTCTTTTGTTATATATAAGGATTATTTTTCTAATGTTTCAATAAAACGGTTGAATCCAGCCATTCCAGTTTCATCACGTTTGTATACACCAGCATCTTCTAATACTCTAGAGAAGATTGCCCCAATTTCGTCTTGAAGTACTGATAATACATTTTCTTCTGTAATATCATCTCTTCGTGCTAATAGGTCTACAATCCAATCTTTGTGTTTGTCTAGTTCAGCTTCTTTGAAGTCTGTGTTTTTAGCTACTACATATGGTTTTAATAATTCCATTTCTTGTAGTAAACGTTTTGGAAGAACAGCTAATCCCATAACTTCGATTAGACCGATGTTTTCTTTTTTAATGTGGTGTTTTTCTTGGTGTGGGTGGAAGATACCATCTGGATAAGTTTCGTTTGTACGGTTGTTACGTAAAACTAAATCCATTTCAAAGTATCCATCACGCATACGAGCAATTGGTGTAATCGCGTTGTGGCGTGTATCACCTGTGAAGTTAATAATATCACATGCTTCGTCACTATATCCAATCCAAGTGTTTAATACTGTTTCAGAGTAGTCAATTAAAGCTTTTTTGTCTTTACTACGTGCACGAATCACACTCATTGGCCATTCAACGATTCCATATTCTACAGCATCAGATAATTTAGTTTTATTCCAAGAAGCTACATTTGCTTTTGCCATGGCAAATTCATATTGTCCACCTTGGAAGTGATCGTGTGATAAGATACTTCCACCAACAATAGGAATATCAGTGTTACTTCCGATGAAGTAGTGTGGGAATTGTTCAACGAAATCTAATAAGCAAGTAAATGCTTTACGATCGATTTGCATTGGAGTGTGGGCAGCGTTGAATACGATACAGTGTTCTGAATAATATGCATATGGTGAATATTGCATAAAGTAATCTGTATCATTTAAACGAAGTGGAATTAAACGGTGGTTGTTACGTGCTGGGTGAGAACGTGTTCCACAGTATCCCTCATTTTCTTTACATAATAAACATTTTGGATAAGAGCTTGTAGCTGCAGTTGCTTGTTTTGCGATATCTTTAGGATCTTTTTCTGGTTTTGATAAGTTGATAGTAATATCCATTTTATCAAATGCAGTATCAGATACCCAACGCATATCTTTGTTACAACGAGATACACGAATATCATTTACATCACGACATAAGTTATAGAAGTAATCAGTTGCTTTCGCAGGATCTTCTTGATATAGATCCCAGAAAGTTTTACGAACAATACTAGGAATTGGAGTTAACACGTTCATAATGCGAGTATCCATTAAATCACGTGAAATCATTCCTTCTTCTAATGTTCCTTCTGCTTGCATGATGTCTAGCATTTCATCTAATAATGCTTGAACATCTTCAACAGGCTCTAAGTTTGTTTCATCGATATATTCAATACGTCCAACGATATCTAAAATTTGGTTTGTACAGTAGACACGATCGTCTTCCATAATTAAACCTTTATCGATACCATATTGTACTAATCTAGCAATTAAGCGGTTCATAAAATCACCAATTAGCAAACTTTAGTTCCACCGATAGAGCGGATTTTTAATACTTGACAGCTTCCTTCACCGAAGATAGCGTCCATTAATGCTTTGTATCCTGCAACAGCGTCATCACGAACGAATGCTTGGATAGTTCCAGCAAATCCACCACCGTGAACGCGGCTTACACCTTTACCATCTACTAAGTAGTCTTCAGAGAAAGCAAGACCGATAGATACAGCTTGGTCTTCAAAGTTTGCAAATACGTTTTGTAAGTATTTGTAAGAAGAGTTTCCACTTGCTTTAATGTTAGCTAAGAAATCTTCAAAACGGTTTTCTTCTAATGCACTTACTAAGTTATCAACACGGTCTTCTTCTTGGAAGAAGTGAAGTGCACGAATTACTGCACGATCTCCACAAGCTTCACGTACTTTAGCAATGTTTGCACGGAATTCACATGGACATACTTCACGTAAGAATTCTTTACCAAAGACAGCTGCTACTGCTTTCATTTCAGCAGGAATTGCAGCATAAGCATCAGTTAAGTCAGCGTGAGAACCTTTTGTATCAGTAATACATAAAGAGTGAGCGTAGCTTGCGAAGTCTACATCAATTTTCTTAACGATTGGTTTGCTTGGGTCTTCAAAGTCAATGTTAATTAAAGAACCTACTGAACAAGCACATTGGTCCATTAATCCACAAGGTTTTCCAAAGTATACGTTTTCTGCGTATTGAGCGATTTGCGCAATTTTAACTGCATCAATGTTTCCATCGTTGTATAGGTAGCTTAAAATAGTTCCAATTAAAACTTCGAATGCAGCTGAAGAACTCATACCAGCACCGTTTAATACGTTACTTGTTACATAAGCTTCAAATCCACCAACGTTTCCGTTTGCATCTTTAATACCTTTACATACTCCACGAATTAATCCTTCAGATTTTCCCATTTCATCTTCGTGAACTTCTAAATCAGTGAAGTCAACTGGTAAAATGTTGTATCCACCAGAAACAACTGTAATATCACTTTCTTTAGGGGCAACGATTGCGATTGCGTCTAAGTTTAAGGCAGTTGCTAAAACTTTACCGTGTTGGTGGTCAGTGTGGTTTCCACCTACTTCAGAACGTCCTGGAGCAGAGTAGATTTCAACATCTTTGTCTCCATATAATTCAATAAATTTTTCGATTGCTTCGACATAACGAACACGTTGTGCATCTAATAATGCTTCATCGACATAAAGTTCAACTAGACGAGCGTCTAATTCTTTGTTGTTTACTGCTTGCAGTAATGCTGTAGCTTTCATGATAGAAATCCTCCTTAAGTTATATATATTTATATTGTATCATTTTAGTAAAATAAGTAAATGGTTTTACTAAAAGAAATCAAAATTCTTAAAAACCACATGTAAAGTGTAGAATCGAGTAAAAATCGGTAACGGTTTCAGTAAATAGCGGTAAAATTTAGTAAACTTTTACTAGAAATAAAAACATTTATCATCTATAATAAAACTATAAAAGAGGTGATTTTATGGCGACAATTAAGGATATTGCGAAACTAGCAAATGTATCTAGTGCAACGGTATCACGAATTTTAAATGAAGATGCTACTTTATCGGTAATGGAAGAAACTAGATTTGCCGTTTTTGAAGCTGCTGCAGCCTTAGGCTACAATAAAAAAGAACGTAAAAAAAATAAAGAAACAATGTCAATTGGATTAATTCACTGGTATACACTTCAACAGGAAATGGAAGATCCATATTATGCCTCTTTACGTTGTGGTGTAGAAGAATATTGTCAACGTCATCATATTCGCATTATTCGTGTCTTCCAAAATGATAGTGATATCGTATCCGCTTTAGAAGGGGTACAAGGTCTTGTATGTATTGGGAAATTTACTGCTCAAGAATGTAGAGCCTTTGCCCATATTTGTCATAATATTATCTTTTTGGATATGTGTATTAAAGCCAGTGAATATACTTCTGTTTCTTTGGATTTCTATCAAGCAGTACATATGGTATTAGATGAAATCGTTGCAAATGGTCATCGCCGTGCTGCCTTCTTAACTGGAAAAGAAGGAATGAAAGATGGAAGTGTTCATAGCGATGAACGTAAAACGGCTTTTATTGAATATGCGCAAAAACATAACTTGATATATGAACCATATTTAAAAGAAGAACGCTTCTCACTTGAATCTGGTTATGCAATGATGCGTGATATCTTAAAACAAGAACGTGTTTATCCAACGGCAGTTTTTTGCGCTAGCGATCCGATTGCATTAGGGGCAATGCGTGCCATTGCCGAGCACGGACTATCAATTCCTAGTGATATTAGTGTTGTCGGCTTTGATAACATTACCACTGCAACCTTTACGACTCCACCACTTACGACAGTATATGCTCCAGCTTATGATATGGGAGAATACGGTGTGAGCTTATTGTATGAAAAAACCATGCGTGTACAAGCTAAAACACCCTTGATGATTAAACTACCTTGTGTATTAGTGAAACGCGAAACCTTAGCTCCTTGCCAAGAACGTTAAAATAATGAGAACGAAATCATGTTTTTAACATGAAAATAGTTCTCTTTTTTGTTTGTCTGTCATATTTGTTTTTTATTGGTTCATATATTGAAGAGAAAACAAGAAGGAGGAAGATATGATGCCAATGAATCATATCATTACCACTACAGATGAATTGGTACATGAAATCCAATGTATTGATCATCAAGGTGAAGCATATGTATTAACCTTTACACATGAAATCGAATTAAATGAAGATGTAGTTGAGGTTCTTACCATGAATGAAGAAGAAGCTTTTGTTATACACGATGATTTATCATCACATCTACAATTAGATCACTGCAACGATATTATTGTTTTAACCAAAAAAGCTAGTGAAGTATGTTTTAAAATTGAAAATGCAACCCAAGCTTATATGATTACTTGGTGTCATCAAAATGAATCATATACTTTTTGTTTAGATGCAGAAAATGATTATTGTAAATGCATTTCGAATATTAGCTGTGGATTAAGTGAATTAAAGCTACCAGAAGGTTTACTCTTATGTGATGAAGATGGAGAACATAGTGGATGTATCGAAATTATGTTTAAGGCTGGTAGTCAACATTGCGTTATTTTAAGAGAACGTAAACAACTTCCATTACAAATTACTGCTTGTAAGGGCTATGGTGAAATTTTAGTAACAATGCATTATCAACAATTTCATCAATGCATTGCATTAAATGAACAAAACCATTATCAGGTACAGTTTAATCACTTATTGCCAGGTCAATATACCTTTGAATGTGATGAAAACTATGTGTTTTATCAAGATGCTCAATGCCTCCAACAAAAAGTAATTTTAACGATTGGAAAGGAGCCTCTTTATTTATGGGTAGCACCAAAAACAAATGGTTCTACTAGTTTATATTTGCATAATACGAGTGATTGTGAGCTTTGTTTTTCTCTCTTTTCCTTATCGTGTCATGAATGTATCACCTTAGAACCCTTTAAAAGTATTTGCCTTGAGAAAATGCATTTAGGAGCTTATAGTCTTCAATCAAGCTCAGATAAGCTATGTGTATGTTTCAATGGTGTAGAGCTTGAAAAATCAACTTTTTGTATTGAACATGAGGGAATTACTCACCTTTATTTAAGTAAAAAAGAAATATTATCCTGCGCCCATCTACAAGTATGCTTTTATGAGGAAAGCTTATGTGCAGAGATTATTACCCCTAGTGTTCATCGCGATTGTTCATTAACACTTAGTAGTGGAAACATGCGTTATGATTTATTATTAAATACTCATAATAGTTTTCAAGCATGCTTAAATCATTTACCAACTGGATATTATCAAGTAAATTGCGATGCATCTTATCGTCTTTTATTAGATGGCGCAGAATGCAATGGAATCATTTTATTAAATGGACAACATACGCTTCAAATTATTTCTCCTTTAGAGCGTTATTATACATTAAAT
>JAXJYR010000247.1:0-1309 GCA_036306885.1 Longicatena sp. | reverse complement strand
TCATATTCCCATGCCCCTGGCTTCATTTTCGCTAATGCATCTTTACTTTGACCATGTAGTGATGCTTCCATATATTGTTGGTAAAGGTTATATTGGTTTAAGCTTTCATCTTTCCAAGTTACTCCTCCACCTTCAGCTGTTGTTAAGTTTTTAACAGCGTGGAAGGAAAAGCTAGTAAAGTCCGCATGTCTTCCAGCAGGAAGCCCATTTTTCATTGCCCCAAACCCATGTGCACAATCACTCAACACAATAATACGGTTAAAGTGTTTTTGAAGCTCACTATTAGCTTGGAATAAATGTTTTTTCGCTTCAATGATTTGATAAATTTTATCATAATCACAAATAATCCCTGCTAAATCAACGGGTATAATTACTTTCGTTTTTGATGTAATGGCATTCGCTACTTGTTCATAATCCATTTCTAGGCTATCTTTGGCGCAGTCAACCATCACAATGGTTGCCCCTACATGTGCTACTACACTTGCAGTCGCAGTATATGTATATGCTGGGACAATGACCTCATCGCCCACTCCTACACCTAACAAACGCAAGGTTAGTTCCATTGCCGCAGTTGCTGAATTTAAACATACAAAAGTAGATGTTTGACAATAAGCTGCCATTCTTTTTTCTAATTCTTTGGTTTTTGGTCCCGTTGTAATCCATCCACTACGTAAAGCAGATACCACTTCGGCGATTTCTAATTCACTAATGTCTGGTGGGGAAAAAGGTATTTTCATCATAAAAAACCTCCTATATTTGAATCATTTTCATCAATACTTCTTTTAATTCTAAATTGTCTTTCTCTTGTTGTAACGCAATTTGTAATTCATTTAAACGTTGTAATAAATCAGCTTTCGAAATAGCATTTGCTTGGTTTTTAAAGATTAAGTTATTTTTTGTACGTGTTGTCAATTCATTTCCTAAACGTAACTCTTCATACATTTTTTCACCTGGACGTAGTCCAATTTCAACAATTTCAATATCCTCATATGGTTTTAACCCTGCCATACGAACCATTTTTTCTGCTAAATCAATAATTTTTACTGGATCACCCATATCTAAGACAAAGATATCTCCTTTATCGGCATAGAATCCTGCCTGTAACACAAGTTGTGCTGCTTCCGGAATTGTCATAAAGTAAAGAATAATGCGTTTATCGGTAATCGTTATCGGACCACCTTCAGCAATTTGTTTTTGGAAGATTGGAATGACACTTCCATTTGATCCTAATACGTTTCCAAAACGTACGGCAGCTAGTTTCGTAACTCCATTATCGCCATAGGCTTGAAGAATCAATTCAGTCATACGT
>JAXJYR010000246.1:0-3124 GCA_036306885.1 Longicatena sp. | reverse complement strand
TTTTGGAAATATTTTGGTGTCGATTTGGCAAAGGTTTCAGGTGTTGTAATACCGATAAAAGCCAATGATTCATCACCACAATCTAATACTACATATGGTTTTAAAACATGATTTTGACGCTCATTATTTTCTTCATGATAAAAGTTACATGATAAATATTGATATTCTGCCAAATCAATCACATTCATACAACCATCCATTCCATAATCAAACTCATGGTTTCCTAAGGTCGCAAAATCATATTCAGCTGCATTCATCATTTTTACTATCGATTCTCCTTGATCCATAGAACCATATCCTGTACCTTGTACATGATCTCCAGCATCAACTAAATAAACATATTTATAATCTTCTTCTAGTTGATTTTTAATAGCTGCGATATGATCATAGCTCAAAGTTTTATCAATATAGGTATGTACATCATTTGTATATAATATCACGATATCATCACTTCTTTGATCTTTATTAGCTAAGGTAAGACATCCAATGATGATTACAATGACAATTCCAATCACCATCAATAGTTTATTCCAATGTTTCATATAATCATCTCCCTTTATCGAATAAAATTCGTTCTTTGTGGTTGTTCCTTCTCAGGAATTCCATACGCTTCTTTTCCTAGTGCGATGCTTTTCATTAAAAAGGTCATATTTCTTGCTAAGGTACGCATTGTTTGTAACCCTTCCAAATCCGCTTGTGCTTCCCCTTTGGCTGCACCATGCACACTATTCCAATATTGACTAGAAGCAATTGGCATTCCTGTAATCGTAAAGTATTTATTTAATTGATCAAATGTCGCAGAGCATCCCCCTCTTCTTGCAACGGCAACACTTGCCCCTACTTTCATACGTTTATCAAAATGCGAACTATAAAATAAACGATCTAAAAATGAAATCAACGTTCCATTTGCCGATGCATAATAAACAGGACTAGCAACTACCATTCCATCGCACTCTGCAAATTTTAATGCACATTCATTTACGATATCATCGACAACACATTTCCCATTTGCATAACAAGCGGTACACGCCACACAACCACGGATATCCTTGTTTCCTACTTGGACAACTTCCGTTTCAATTCCTTCTTCATGAAATACCTTTACCATTTCTTCTAACGCTAGAGCCGTATTTCCATTCACTCTAGGACTTCCATTAATTAATAATACTTTCATAAATCCTCCTCATAAATGTTTTATTTTTATTATTGTATCATAGGATAAATATTTATCATATGTTTTATCAGTAAATTTACTTATATACAGCCTTCTTGACACTTTCTTTTTTTAATCTATAATTAAGATATAATAACACAGTAAAAAGGAGTGAATAATATGGTATTACCAATAAATTTCTGGTTATTATTTATGGCTGCCATGCTAATTAGTTCCATTGGATTTAAAAACTATGTATGGTTTATTTCTTTAGGTTATGGTTTTTCAATTGCTGGTGAAGGCTTATTAATGTTGTTGCTATATGGTAAACAACTAAGCTTAGGGACCATTTTATGTTGTTTATTATTTATCATTTATGGTTGTCGCTTAGGTGGTTATTTAGCTTATCGTGAGTTTAAAAGCTCATCTTATAAGAAAAATATGACTGGTGAAATAAAAGATGGAAATACAATTCCTATGGGTGTTAAAATTGCGATTTGGGTGACTTGTGCAGCTTTATATGTAACACAAGTTTCTGGTGTATTTTATCGCTTACATAATGGCATCGGTTCTGATCTTTGGGTATATATTGGTGCTTTCATCATGCTAGCTGGTTTAGTTCTTGAATCGGCAGCCGATATTCAAAAAAATGCAGCGAAAAAAATCAATTCTCGCCGTTTTGTGGATACAGGATTATATCGTATTGTACGTTGTCCAAACTATCTAGGAGAAATGATTTTCTGGACTGGAGTACTGATTACAGCCTTTGGTGCCCATGCTTCCATTGGTCAATGGATTGTCATTTTAATTGGATATATTGGAATCATCTACGTTATGTTTAGTGGTGCTAGACGTTTAGAAATTCGTCAAAATAAAAACTATGGTAAAGATCCTGAATATCAAAAATATGTAACAACAGTACCTATCTTATTACCATTTATTCCATTATATAGTGTAGAAAAACATAAATGGTTAGTTGCCTAACCACTCTCACTGAAATGTACTACCATTTCAGTGTTTTTTTTATGCATTAAAAAAATCTTCGAATTAATATTCAAAGATTCTTAATTTAAATTTAATGATTATTCACATACAACTTAATTTCATTTAAAACGTTCTCATCACTTAATAGTTCATTATGATATAAACCTTCAACATTAATAAATTCATAATTCACAAAGTAATCTTTCAATCGATATGATAATTCATAAGGAACAACTTCATCATCTTCTGAAGCTATAATTAAAGTAGGAACAGATACATTTTTAGCAAATTGATCAGAAGGAAACGGATTGCGAATCAAAAAATTCAATGGACCATGAAAAATATTACACATATTATTATACAACTCTCTTGCATTATTATATGGTGCAACTAATATTAATCCATCTGTATCAAAAGAAGATGTTACATAGGATGCAACACCTGTTCCTAAACTGAAACCCATCACTATAATTTCATTTTTTCCATAAAAATCACTTTCATTTACATATTTATACGTTGCTTCGGCCATACGCAAAATACTTTTATACTCGGTTTTTCCTGTACTTAGACCATATCCTGGGTAATCAATCATTACAACATTACAGTTTCCAAAGCTTTTCCACCCATCATTTTTTTCCATATTGAAAAAAAAATTCTCTGAAGATTGTGCATTTCCACCGAAATAAATTATAGTTGGACAATCTGGTGATTTTTTGTATCCCCATCCATGGTATTTTTCCGCATCTGCAGAAATATAAATTTCTTCCAACTTGTCATTATTGGTAATTGTTAAATTTATATATGCTAAATCATCATATGATGGATAATACAAAAATTTATTTTGAAATATCCAAACAAAAGATATAAAAAGCAAAATTATACCTATAAAAATTACAAAATATATTGCTTTAAAACCTTTCATTTTAAAACGCCAACATATTTTTAGAGTCGATGGTAACATAATTCCTCTTTTTTTACATAGAAAGC
>JAXJYR010000245.1:0-15715 GCA_036306885.1 Longicatena sp. | reverse complement strand
GTATTAACATTACAATCTAACTTATCATATTATGTAGGCGCTTCATATTCAGATTCTTTTGGAGTATATACTAAAGAAGAAATACTTTTAGGAAAAACTGAAGATGGAGAAAAAATTAAAGATAACGAATACATCGTTTCAAAAGAAAATGCCTTAAGTAAAGGAAAATCATTAGTAAAACGTGGTAAACGTAACTACTATGTGATTGAAATGATTTAATCTTTCACTTTATATTGTTATTAAAAAACACTCGCTTGAGTGTTTTTTTTACTTTATGAGAATCATACACCCTTTCAGTTCCTTTTCATATATTAAAACGAGGGGGAATATAAGTGAAGAAGGTATTGGTATGTAATGAGAAGCGGATGGAACTCGTATATCAGGATTTAAAAAAAGAAGGCTATTTAAGGATGAATCAAGAAATCATCGCAGGCGATGTTTATATCTTACCACCATCCTTAAATAAAGAACGTTTTATTCTTCAATATCCATCATTAGAAAATAAACAGATTGTGGAAGTAAAAGATTATTATTTAGAAAGTGATTTACAAATAAATGCTAAGTATACTGCCCAAGCGACATTAAGTGTTTTATTATCATTGATTCAACGTGATATGCAACATATTAGTGTTGATATCATTGGTTATGGACGTTGTGGGAAAGCAATAAATGAACTAATAAATAAAATTGGTATACAAACACGCATTATTACCAGACAGCTATTAGAAGGTATTTATTGTCATGGATATGAGCAATATAAAGCAAGTGAAATTGTCATAAATACGCAAGATGATATTTGTTTTAATGTGAATGCATTTGAAGAATGTACACTCATTTTAGATATTGCAAGTAATCAAACTTTTCATGAAGATATTATTTCATCACCAAGATATTATCAATTAAAAGGATTACCATCAAAATATGTATTAAATGATGCGGCAAACTTATTAAAAAAGGCAATATGGAGGTATTTTGATGAAAAATAAAACAGTTTTATTTGGAATCTGTGGTTCATTTTGTAATCATGCAGCGATTATAGAAGAATTAAAAAAATTATGTATCCACAATGATGTTGAGGTGATAGTAAGTCAAAATGTTTTACAAATGAATACCCGATTTCATTCAGCATCTACTTTTATTGATGAATTAGAAGCAATTACTCATCATAAGGTATTAGCTACTTTAGCTGATGGAGAAGCGATTGGTCCGCGTAATGCACATGATTTGATGATTATTGCGCCAATGAGTGCTACAGTGTGTGCAAAGATTACTTATGGTATTTATGATCATCCTATTAGTTTAGCAGCTAAAGCGATGTTAAGAAACCAAAAAAAGATTGTGTTTGGTTTTGCGAGTAATGATGGTTTAAGTATATCCGCTACTAATTTAATGACCTTGTTAAATCGAAAACAATTTTATGCTGTACCGTTCTATCAAGACGATGTTATTCATAAGCCTCATTCTTTAATTGCCAAATGGGATTTATTAGAAACTACTTGTGATGCGGCATTAGACAATAAACAACTACAACCAATCTTATGGAGGAAATGATATGAAGATACTTACGGCATTGATTACACCCTTTTTAGACAACAAAGAAATCGATTATAAATCTTTATATCATATTATCAAACGTTTAATGAAGGAAGGTTGTAGAGGCTTTGTGGTGTGTGGGACAACAGCCGAAGCTCCTACCTTAAGAAATGAAGAAAAAATATCCTTATTACACTTTGTACTACAACATGTAGAAAAAGATTGTGAAGTTTGGTATGGATGTGGTGGTAATGATACCATCCGTACCTTAGAACAGATGCAAGCGGTAGAACATTTAAATTTCAGTGGTTATTTGTTAGTATGTCCTTACTACAACAAACCTAATAACGAAGGTTTATATCAACATTTTGCATATTTAGCATCTTATAGCAAACATCCAATTATGCTATACAATGTCCCGCATCGCTGTGGGGTTTCATTAAGCTTTGAGGTCATTGATGCTTTAATTCAAGAATATGATTGTATTGTCGCCTTAAAACATGTATCATCAAACTTTGACTTGGTTACCCAAATTAAACAAAAATATCCTCACTTTAATATATATAGTGGGGAAGATGCTTATATTATCGAAAGTATCGAAGCAGGCTGTGATGGGTTTGTATCGGTATTATCACATATTGCTTACCCACAAATGATGGCTTGTATCCAAGCATTTAAAAAAGATTGTATATTACAAAAACAAGCAGAACTTTTATTTAGTGATGCATCGCCCAATGTAATAAAATATATTTTATCCTTACGAAAGGAATGTCATGATATTTTAAGATTACCCTTAACAAGTTTAACTAACAATACAATAAAAATGCTATGTCATCAATATTTTGACAATTTTTGATGCGATGATTTGTTATATTAAATAGGGTGAAAAAGTGCAAGTAATCATCTTTGATGAACAGCATGAAGAAGATTTAATGGATGATATCAATCATTTTTTTAAACAATATCCCAATTTAAAGTTGATATCGATACACTATTCGACTTGTTGCATGTCCGTAAGTGAACAACAAATCTACTGTTTTTCATGTATGATTGTATATGATTTGATTAAAGTGACATAATATAAGTGGGAGGTGTGAACATGACAAAAACAGAAATTTTATGTAATGTAAAAAACTGTGCATTTCATAACAATGATCACTGTAGTGCGAAAAAAATTTCGGTATCTACAAATAATTGTGTAGAAGCTTCTTTATGCCAAGAAACAAAATGTGGATCATTTCAAATGAAAGATATGATGTCACGCTAGAACGACCTTTATGGTCGTTTTTTAGTATTTCCAACAAATTCGACCTATGGTATAATACATATGGTGATTCTATGTTAAAAAAATTAATGTTAGTGTGTTTATTATTTCTTTTAACGGGTTGTTTTCTTCATCAGGATGAAGATGATGCATCATTAAAAAAATATAATGATCATTTAGATTCTATTGTAAATAACGCGGGAATTGTATCTGAACATATTCCATTTGAGTATAAAATGGATGTAGTGAAACAAAAAGATAAAACATATCGTTATGAAATATCTATTTTTAATCCGCAACAAGCAATGTATGATATTGAGTTTGTGGCGATGGACCCAACTTTAAATCGTAATGAATATATCTTTCCTTGTATTGGTGTATTAGGGGAGGATGCGGATCAAAAATTTCATATGATACCATATCAAGCTGCGCCTGAAAAAGGATATGTACGTTTATTAATGTTAGATGCTCTTTCTTTAACAAATCCATTTACGATTAATGTAATGGTTCAATGGAAGGATGCCTCTTTACAAAATATATCTCGTGTCTTTTTTAATTGTAATTATGCTGAAGAAACAAGTAAAGCATCATAAGAAAGGATTTTATTATGTCAAGTGATACAAAACAAACAAAGAAACAATCGTTTGTGAGTGGAGCATTAGTGAGCTCTGCAGGAGTATTTTTTGCGAAATTTATTGGATTATTATATTGTATCCCATTTGATTCCATGTTACAAACTCCAGTGAATCAAGAGTACTATGGTTCTACGCAAGTGTTATATAGTTATTTATTAAATGTATGTCAAGCTGGATTTCCATTTGCGATTGCGACTTTAATTGCCCGATATGTAAGTAAAGAAGATTACAAAACTTGTTTATTAGTAAAAAAATTATCCTCACGATTAATGATTTCAATGGGATTTGCGATGATGTTACTATTAATTGTTTTCTCTAAACCAGTAGCAAATTCAATTTATACTGGAGCAGGGAATGCAACAGATTTTCGTTTTGCGTTAATTTGTAGTGCTTTTGCGTTGTTTTTTGTACCGGTTTTATCAAGTATGCGTGGATTTTATCAAGGTTTAAAAGAAATGGAATTATATTCGTTTTCACAAGTGCTTGAACAGCTTACAAATGCAGCATTTACATTAGGAGCTTCTGCAATTGCGGTATATTTATTTGCGCAAGATCGTATTTGGGCAGTATTTCTAGGAGTTCTTGCAACAAGTGTGGCAGCAATTGTCTCGATGTTTCATTTAAAAATCCATGAACGTAAGAAAGTCAAAGAAATGAAAGAATTAGCTGCGCAACAAGAAGTGGATGAACATGTAAAGGCGAAAGATATTTTATTAGAATTATTACATGTATCTATTCCATTCATGATTATCGCAATTTTAGGATATAGTGATTCCATTATTAATGTATTATTCTTAAATAAAGGTTTACAAGCACATGGATGTACAAGAAATGAAATTTCTTTAATTTCATCTTCGATTAACTTTAAAGCTCAGAAATTAATGAGTATTCCAATGGTTTTAGCACCAGGCTTTTCAAGTGCAATTATTCCACATATTACGAGTGCAATTACCAAAAAAGATTATAAATTGGTTCGTAAAAACATTACGCAATGTATTGATATAGTCTTATATGTAGCTACACCAGTAGCATTATGTTTAGCTTTATTCTCACAACCATTAATTGCGGCTTTGTTCCCCCCAAAAGATATGACACAAGTACCTGCTATTGCCTCTATTTTGGCAGCATTCTCACTTGTTGCTTTTGTAGATACAATACAACCTATTTTAACTTCATTGTTGGTATCTTGTGGTTTACGCAAAAAATCCGTCATGATTATGGTGATTCAAGTTGTTGTGAAATTCTCTTTAAGTTACTTTATGTTGGTTTGGTTCTCATATAATGGGTTGGTTGCGTCTACTTTAATTTCAACTGGTATTTGTATCGGTATGTCGATATATCAATTTATAAAAAACTATGGATTAAAATTAAAATATACATTTAGACGATTTATCATAATTTTAATTGCATGTGGTTTAATGAGTATTTGTACTTTTGTTTTATTTAAATTAGGATTAGGTTACCAAATGGGTGATGGCCGTATTATGACTTTTATTAAAATGGGTATTTCTGGTTTACTTTCAGTTGGTGTTTATTTTGGAGTCACTTACTGTTTTGGATTACCACAATTATTATTAAATATTGATTTAAAAAAATTAGTTGCGAAAATTAAGAGGTAAGTATGCGATTAGATAAATTTTTAGCTCATGCTGAATTAGGGTCACGTAAAGAAGTGAAACAAATGATTCGCAAAAAAAGAGTACGTGTCAATGATCAAATTGTTGTGAAGGATGATTTTGTCATTGATGAACAACATGATATTGTATACGTTGATGATATGGAAATATACTACAATCAGGAAATATATATTATGTTAAATAAGCCACAAGGATATTTGTCGGCAACAGAAGATTCTCGTGATCCTTGTGTTGTGGATCTTATTCCTGAAGTAGGAATTTCTAAATGTTTTCCAGTAGGAAGACTTGATAAAGATAGTGAAGGATTATTATTAATTACGAATAATGGGCAGCTTTCACATCGTTTATTATCACCAAAGCATCATGTAGTAAAGAAATACTATATTGAAATGCGTGAACCAGTTACTGAGGAAATGATTATCAATTTATGTAATGGAAGTATTATATTAGATGATAAGCCCGTAAAAGAAGCTGCTTATACCCCAATCGAAGCTACTACTGGGATTATTGAAATTTCGGAAGGACGTTTTCATCAAGTGAAAAGAATGATGGAAGCAGTAGGGAATGAGGTTTTATATTTAAAACGTATTCAAATGGGACCACTTGTATTAGATGAAGAATTACCATTAGGAGAATATCGTTATTTATATGAAGACGAACTACAAGCCTTAATGGAGTTATTATGATTATTATGATTCTAGCAATGGATGAAGCTAATGTCATTGGGTTAAATCATCGTATGCCTTGGCATATTCCGGGAGATTTAAAGTTATTTAAGCAATGTACTTTGCATCATCATGTCTTAATGGGAAGAGTTACTTATGATAATTTAGGTAAAACCTTACCTGATCGCATCATGCATATAGCATCACATCAAAAAGGTGAAGCATATGTGAGTGATATTGATAAGTTTATCCAACAATTTGAACATGAGATTTTGTTTGTGGCTGGTGGCGGACAAATCTATGAAAAATGCTATCCTCTATGCGATGAATTATGGATATCTCATGTAAAAGGAGTGCATCAGGGAGATACTTATTTTAAACTTCCATATCAAAATGATTTCATTTGTTATGAAGAAGTTGAATACCCACAATTTATCTTTAGAAAATGGAAAAGAAAAGATTGAGCAAAAACTCAATCTTTTTTCTGTATTAAAGCAAAGAAGACTAGTGGTTCATCACCAATGTTTTCTAATCCATGGTATTGTGTATCATCGCAAAATAAGATGTCGTTAGGCTTTACTTCAATATAAGTTCCATTATCATAATATTTACCCTTACCAGATACAATAACATAAGATTCACTATCACTTACATGTTGGTGAATCCCAATGGAAGAATTGACATCAATTGTAACTCTAGCATAAAGCTTAATGGCAGGATGTTGTTGGTGAGCATCTAAAAGATGTTCAATGTGAATCGTACCTTTACCACCAGCACGACGTTCAAAATGTTCTACTTTTGGCATAAAAATCTCCTTTTTAATTGATTAATATTATTATATTTTATTTTATGATATCTGTATAGTTGAGCCATAATATATTTGGTGATTTCATGCAATATTTATTTCAAATAATATATTTTTTTATTATCTTTAATTGTACGACGCAGATTCAACCATATTTAAAAGCGCAGGGGTTTGACTTAATGCAATGTGCTTATTTTTATAGTGGTGCAGCCTTTGGCTCATATATCTTACAAAGCTGTATTACAAAATTTCATCATAATGTAAAAATGAATTATCTTATTAAACTGGGATTGGGTTTATTTTTAATTTTATTTTGGATGTTAGAACAAACTATCTGTGTGTTTGTTAGTGCGGTATTATTATTTGCATTATCTAAATATTTGATAAATATAAATGAAGCTTGTTGTTTTAAAATGAAACGACAATATGGTTTGTTACGTGTATTTGCAGCAATCGGAATGAGTTTAGGCGCAATCTGCTCTATTTATCGTTATCACCATCTATTTTATATTTTAATTGGTTTGTTTATTAGTTTATTATTTATGAATTTACCATTTAATGATAAACAAAATGATGTGAATATTTCATTTAAATGGCAAGTCAAAGATATTTATTTTATAAGTATGCTAGCTTTATTATATGCAATTGGTTGTGCTGATCAATATATTGTCACAGCTAAAATTATCGCATTAAAAGGAAATACTTTAATAATTGGTTGGAAGATGGCATTACAATGTTTAAGTGAAATACCTTTTTATTGTCTGATGAATAAATTAATGAAAAAATTCCCTTTTGAAAAAATAATGACTTTTTCGATTCTTTGTTTTGGGTTACGTTTTGGTTTATATGGGTTTTTCGATAATGTCATAAGTATTTTATGGGTTTCTTTACTGCAAGCGGTGAGTTTACCATTGATGATGAGTGCATCGAAGTATTATATTTTAAAACTTCATCCTCATCAGCAGGGAACACAATTAAAAATGCTTACTTTATTTACTAGTATTGCCTTAATTGTTGCGCCACTTTTATATGGTTTACTACAGATTATCTTTACTTTTGATGTAATATTATACGGTTGTGCACTTGGATGTGTTGTAGCGTTGATGATTCAAAGAAAAATCGATAAATGATTTAATTTATGATTGAAATAAATTTATAGGAGGCGTATAATTGATGTTGTAATCGCTTTCATAACTTAAAGGAGGTAATCACTTATGAATTACGATACAAACATCATCATTTATTTAGTATTGGCAATCGTAGCAGCTGGTGCAGCATTAGTTTACGCATTGTCATTACATCGTAGCATCAAAAGTGAAAAAATCACAATACCAATGCTAGAAAAATTATCTGGATTTATTCACGAAGGGGCAATGGCATTCTTAAAACGTGAATATAAAATTATTGGTATTTTCGCTATTTTAGTTGCTATCATTTTAGCTGTACTTGGTTTATTCCCAGCTCTTTCTAAAGCTGAGGGTGTTGGACCTGGTGCTGCATTCTGTTTTATTATTGGATTATTAAGTTCTGGTTTAGCTGGATTCTGTGGAATGAAGGCTGCTACATTATCAAATGCTCGTGTTGCGCAAGGTGCAAATGACAAAGGTATGTCTAAAGCTTTACGTGTTGCCTTTAGTGGTGGTAGTATCTTAGGTCTTTGTGTAGTTGGATTTGGTTTATTAGGACTTGCGATTTTATTTACTGGATTCTACTTTGTGACAGGAAGCCTAGAAACATGTGCGCATGTTGTGACGGGATATTCTTTAGGATGTAGTTTTATTGCCTTATTTGCGCGTGTTGGTGGTGGTATTTATACAAAAGCTGCTGACGTTGGTGCTGACTTAGTAGGTAAAGTTGAAGCTGGTATTCCTGAAGATGACCCTCGTAACCCTGCTGTTATTGCTGATAACGTAGGAGATAACGTAGGTGATATCGCTGGTATGGGAAGTGACCTTTGTGAATCATATGTTGGTGCCATTGTATCAGGTATTTCTTTAGGGGTTTCTTGGTTAGCAGTTAATGGTGGGGCAAACTTCTCAGTATTAGTATTCCCAATCATTATTGCAGCTCTAGGAATTATTAGTTCAATTGTTTCTGTTATGTTTGTTCGTGCTAAAGAATGGGAAAACCCTTCTAAAGCATTAAATATTGCAACTTATGTCGCAACAGGTGCTGAAGTTGTTGGATCACTTGTAATGAGTTTTATCGTATTTAACAACATTATGCCATTCTTCGCCATTCTAAGTGGATTAATTGTAGGAGTGTTAATTGGTAAAATTGCTGAGTACTACACAAGCGAAGATTATGCTCACGTAAAAGAAATTGCCAACCAATCATTAACAGGACATGCTACAAACATTATTTCTGGATTTAGTATTGGGATGCAATCAACTGGTCTAACAATTCTATTGTTAGCTGCTGGTATTTGTGCAAGTTACTTATTCTTTGGAATGTATGGTATTTCATTAGGGGCAATTGGTATGTTATCTACAGCTGGTATCACCGTTTCTGTTGATGCATATGGTCCAATCGCTGATAACGCTGGTGGTATTGCAGAAATGAGTAAATTAGGTCCTCAAGTACGTAAAATCACTGACCACCTTGACTCAGTAGGAAACACAACAGCTGCGGTTGGTAAAGGATTCTGTATTGGTTCTGCAGCCTTTACTGCTCTTGCAATGATTGTTGCATACGCTAACTTAGCAGGATTAGAAATGATTGACTTATTAGAACCAGGTGTTATTATTGCTTTATTAATTGGAGCAATGTTACCTTACTTCTTCACTTCATTAACAATTTCTTCTGTTGGTAAAGCTGCCAACCACATGATTGATGAAGTTCGTCGTCAATTTAAAGCTGATCCAGGTATTATGAAAGGTACAAGTAAACCTGATTACGCACAATGTGTTGATATTTCTACACAAGCTGCATTAAAAGAAATGGTAATTCCAGGACTTATCGCTGTATGTTCTCCAATTGTTTGTGGTTTATTATTCGGTACAAAAGGTCTTGGAGGATTATTGATTGGGGCCTTAATGTCTGCTATAATGTTAGCTGTATTTATGGCAAACTCAGGTGGTGCTTGGGATAACGCTAAAAAATACATCGAATCTGGTGAATGTGGTGGAAAAGGAAGTACAGCACATCAAGCAGCGGTAACTGGAGATACAGTTGGGGATCCATTTAAAGACACAGCTGGTCCTGCAATGGATATCTTAATTAAATTAATGTCAGTAATTTCGATGATTATTGCACCAGTATTAATTGAACTTACACCATTATTCCAATTCTTATTTAAATAATAATATTTAGGCTCCGTATGGAGCCTATTTTAAAGGAGAATCACATGAAAATTATTGGAAGAAAAGAAGGAGATTCTTATGTATTTTACGAAGATCATCGTAAAATATATACGATTACATCTAAAATAAAAAAAGGATTGATTAAAGTAACTTTAGCCAATCAATTAAATTATACTGTTTTAGAAGTGTTTCAATTACAGAGTTGGAAAAATTATTTTCGTAAACATAAATATGATTTTGCTATTTATAGCGATGAACAAAAAATAGCTGAATTATCCTATACTAAAACAGGATATGAAGTCGAGCATTTTGGTACATATAAACGCTTCGAGAATGGTTTAAATCAAGAACAGCCTTGTATCTATGTTAAACAAAAAGATAAGGTAGAGGCTACTTATCGATTAGATGAAGACATTGTTATTGAGTTGAATCAACTTCATGATCATGCATTACATATTTGCTGTGCATATTTGTTTACCATTATTTAAAATAAGAAAAAAAATGAGAAGCTTATCTAGCTTTACCTTGATAAGTATCTCGTTTTTTCATTTCTTTATCAATATCATTTAAAACAATCACTTTTTTTAATGTCCATTCTGGTACAATTAATTTATCTTTTGGTGCATCGCCAGTAAGACGTTGAATAATCATTTCGGCTGGTAAGCATTCCAATTGTTGTACTACAACATCAATATAATCTTCTTTACTCATAATAGGGAAAGGTTTTTGTAAATATTGTTGTCCCATTACACTGTCGCTTAATAAATGGAGCATATGAATTTTGATCGCATGAACTGGAAGATTACCCACAAAGCGTGCAGTTTCAATCATCTCTTCTTTGGTTTCATTAGGAAGGGAATTGATAATATGAACACAGACTTTCAAATTAGTTTTCGCTAATTTATCAATAGCCTTAATAAAACAATTTAAGTCATGTCCACGGTTCGTCATTTTGGCAGTCTTTTCATGGATACTTTGTAAACCAACCTCAATCCATATATCTTTGTGTTTGGTCAATGAATCAAGATAAGCGATGTTTTCATCATTAAGTGCATCTGCACGGGTAGCAATTGCCAAAGCTAAAACATCTTCTCGTTCCACAAATGGTTGAAAGGTTTCTTTTAAAGTATGTAGGGGTGCATAGGTATTCGTAAAAGCCTGAAAGTACGCAATGGCTTGACCATTTGGCCATTTTCGACGCATCATTTCTAGCCCTTGTTCGAATTGATACATTAAGTCATCACTTGCTTTACCTGCATAATCACCACTACCTAAGCTAGAACAGAAGGTACATCCTCCGACACCACAAGTACCATCACGATTAGGACAAGTAAAATTGGCATTTAAAGCCACCTTAAAAACTTTGCATTGGTAATGATTTTTTAAATAATAATTCCATGTATGATAACGTTTGTTATCATTACTATAAATAAAAGGATTTTTCATTGAATCACCTTGTATATTGTAACATAAACTATAGATGTAGGGGAATTAAGATTATAAATTATTAAAAAAAGCATTTAAATTTCTACATATTTATGAGATAATATAGGACACTAAAGGAGGATTGACATGTTGAGTAATAAAATGATTAGACATTCAAAAGAATGCATTTATACCATCACACGAAAAAATGTGAAAAATATCAATCTTCATATTAATCGTGAAGGTGAAGTGGTCGTCAGTGCTCCGCTGAGTGTTACAGATGAACAAATTGATTATTTTGTAACAAAGAAAAAAGATTGGATTTTAAAGCATCAGAATATCATTTTAGAACGGCAAAAACAAAAATTGTTAAGTGAAAGTGAAATCTTATTGTTTGGAAAAAAATTAAAAATTAAAACAATGAAAGCATCAGAAAATCAAATCACTTATGATGATATGAATTTATATGTGATGCATCGTGGGAATAAAAAACCACAAGTATTAATTCAAGAGTTTTTAAATCAATTATGCTATGATGTTTATCATGATGTGACACAAATGACGATTCGAATTATGAAGAATCATCCTACTAAGGTTCCCGAAATCAAAATCCGTCAAATGAAAAGTCAATGGGGAAATTGTCATGTGAAGGAGCACTATATTACTTTAAATAAATCATTGATTCATTATCCTTTTGAGTTTATTGAGTATGTGATTTTACATGAATTAGTGCATTTTCATGTGATGAATCATTCTTCTGATTTTTATCAAATTGTTCAATTGTATATGCCTGACTATAAGCGTCGTATTGAAATGATGAAAGAAATTTAAAAAACGTTTTGATGATTCTATCAAAACGTTTTTTTATATTACATATCTCGTCCAATTACTTTAGCGATTTCTTTTCCTTTACGAACTAATTCTTTAAATTTTTCCGGCTTTAAAGATTGCGCACCATCACTCATCGCACATTCAGGATTATTGTGGACCTCAATAATTAATCCATCTGCTCCTGCAGCAATTGCGGCTAACGAAGCACTTTCAACTAATCGCCAATCACCAGTAGCATGCGAAGGGTCAATGATAATTGGTAAATGCGTTTTTTGTTTAATAATAGGAATCACACTTAAATCTAAGGTGTTACGGGTATATTTTTCAAAGGTACGAATTCCACGTTCACAGAAAATAACGTTTTCGTTTCCTCCTGCCATAATATATTCGGCAGCCATAATCCATTCTTCAATGGTGTTGGCTAAACAACGTTTTAATAATACAGGTTTATTGGTTTTTCCCACCGCTTTTAATAAGTCAAAGTTTTGCATATTACGCGCACCAATTTGAATGACATCGACATGCTCGATAAATTCATCAATTTTATCAGCACTCATTAGTTCTGTGACAATTGGCATGTTGGTTTGTTTACCAGCTTCTTTCATTGCAATAATACCTTCTGTACCCATCCCTTGGAAAGCATAAGGACTTGTACGTGGTTTGTAAGCACCTCCACGTAGCATACAAGCACCAGCATCCTTTACCTCATGGGCAATTTCCATAATGCTTTCTTTTGACTCAACTGAACATGGTCCACCAATAATTACGATTTTTTCTTTTCCACCGATTTTAATACCATTGACATCAATAATACTATCTTCAGGATGAAAGATACGATTTGCTTTTTTATAAGGTGCCGCAATACGTGATACATTTTCGACAATGATATTGGCACGAATTAATTTTTCATCTAAAAGGGAAGTATCTCCAACTAAACCAAATACATTATAATTTGCCCCTTGAATTAAGGTGACGGCTAAACCTTTATCTTCAAAGCTTTTCATCAAACGTTCAATTTCAGTATGTGGTGCATCTTTTTTTAAAGTAATAATCATATTTGTTCCTCCTTATTACATATTTTGAATAAATTTTTGATATGCATCTAATATCGCTTGGATAGCGATAGCTAAAGAATCATTGTTGTGAATATGTACATCGCAATATTGTAGATATAAAGGATGACGTTCTTGATATAATTTGGATACTGCCTCTTTACTACTAGACAAAGGGCGATTTTGATCATGATAAATTAAATTATTGAAATCACGATCCAGATAAATAATCATACTATTCTGTTGTAAGTATCGCATATTTATCTCTTTTTTAATAATTCCGCCACCTGTAGAAATCAACTGACCATTTTTGATTGCGAATGACTTACAAACATTGGATTCAATCGTTCGAAAACCTTCTTCTTGTAAGGTTTCAAAGATTTGGGGAATACTCATTTGTGTTTGTTTAACAATTTCCGCATCTAATTCAATGAGCTGGTGAGGTAAATGTTTTTGAAGCTCCTTAGCAATGGTACTTTTACCACAGCTTGGCATTCCAATGAGCGCAATATTTACTCTTTGTTTTAGCATATCGCGATAAATGTCATCAATGACATCATCGCTAATCGAAATTTGTTTAAAATGTTCTACAGCATATTTGGCTTGGGCGATGAGCATTTCTAAACCGCCAATACATAATAAATTACGGCTTTTTGCCTGCACACATAAATTGGTATATAACGGATTATAAATTAAATCAATGACACATTCCAATTGTGAAAATGGTGAAATATCAATCGGTGTTCCATCATTGTTTGGATACATACCGACTGGTGTCGTATTAATCATAATATGGGCATCACGATGATGTTCATAACATTCTTCATAACTAATAATATGATTTGAAGTTGTACGATTTACGATAATCATCGTTTGAATAGGGTAAGAACTAATCACAGCTTGAATTGCTGCACTTGCACCACCATTTCCTAGTATAATTACTTTTTTATCTTTTAAATTTACATTATGTTTTTTTAACATATAATCAAATCCATAATAATCCGTATTATAACCAATGAGTTTACCATTGCGATGAACAATGGTATTGACTGCTCCAATTTTTTTAGCAGAGTCATCTAATTCATCTAAATAAGGTAAAACCGCTTTTTTATATGGAATTGTCACATTGATGGCATTAAAATTACGTTCTTGCATAAAAATAGTAAATTGATCCTGAGATAAAGGGATTAAATCATATGTATAATCACTTAAACGTTCATGAATATCTTTGGAAAAACTATGACCTAATTTTTCACCGATTAAACCATATCGCATAAAAACACCTCTTTTCTGGGAGTATATTTATAAAAAAAGCATCTAGTATTGAAATCACTTGGATGCTTGAAAGAACCGTGTTATCAAAACACAGGATAATAAAAGAATTAAAAATATGATAACGATTGAATATAGTTCATATATATCACTCCCAATGATTATAGAATACAATAATTTATTTCAAGTTGCAACTATAATTTTCATTACTGTAAATCTTTTTCAGAAAATTTTATGAAAATTATTTACATTTCAAAAACATACTGATATAATAGTCCCTATAAGAGAGGGTGTTGATAATGAGGAAATCAATTACAATTAGAAATTTTACGATAGATGATAAAAAAAGTTCTATCGTTATTCCATTGGTAGGGAAAACAAAAGATACAATTATTTCAGAGGCTTTATATGTACGTGCAATCGAAGCCAAAATGGTAGAATGGCGTATTGACTATTTTGAACATAATCAAGATGTAAGTGCTGTATTAGAAGTAATGGAAGAAATTAAAAACATTTTAGATGATCATGTGATTCTAGCAACGATACGAACTACATCACAAGGTGGTTTATATGAAGGAACGATTGGACAATATGTAAACTTGTATAGTGCGTTATTAAGACAAGGTATTGTCGACTTTATAGATGTGGAAGCAACATTAGAAGAAAGTAAAGTAAAACAATTGGTAGAAGAAGCACATAAATTACAAAAATATGTAGTGTTATCATTCCATGATTTTGAAAAAACATGTAGTGAAGACGAATTAAAAGCAATTTATGCTCATATGGAAGCATTAGATGGAGATATTTTAAAAACCGCAATGATGGCAACGACTGAAGATGAAGTTCGTGATTATATGCATGCTGCATACCACATTCAAAAAAATAGTGAAAAACTATGTGCATTTATGAATATGGGTAAAGAAGGAATTATCTCACGTTTATTCTGCGCATATACAAAAAGCTCTTTATCATTTGCGTCTATGCGTCAAGCAAGTGCACCTGGTCAAGTTTCATTTGTGAACATGAATGCATTTATGCAAGTGTGTAATGATATATTAAAAGATTAATTGACTCTTGCACATTTTATAAAATAAAGTTATTATAAAGAAAGTCAAACTTGTTGCAAAGTTAGGGAGGAGAACAAGGCTATGTACAAAATTGTAGAAAAAACAATATTAAATCCAACCGTTACCAAAATGGTAGTTGAAGCTCCAGCGGTAGCAAGAAAAGCGTTAGCTGGTCAATTTATCATTTTACGTGTTAATGAAAACGGTGAACGTATTCCATTAACGAT
>JAXJYR010000244.1:0-6858 GCA_036306885.1 Longicatena sp. | reverse complement strand
GTGTTATATGAAGAAGGCTTTGCCGGTATTTATTCGATTGCGGATTGTGCTATGAGCTTTCCACAGGCGTTAGCTTTAGCTCCAGAAAAGCTACAGGCAGGAGCCTATAGTTTAATTCGTACCATTGATACCTTCTATCAAGGTAATAAAGATTAATTAGAATAGGGATGGATAGCAAATGATGATTAAGAAATTATTAGTATATTTCATTGTTTTTACTTTTTTGATGACACCCAACCAAATCAATGCGCAAAAAGAGCTAGCGCTCTCCAGTGAACATATAGTGGTCTATAACTTAGATGCACATCGCCCCATTTACCAACAAAATGCCGATGAAAAAGTATCGATTGCCTCGATTACTAAGGTGATGAGTGCCATTACTGTATTAGATCATGTGGATGATTTAGAGGAAATGGTTACCATTCAAAAGAACGTGTTTAAGGATATAGAAGGTTATTCCGTAATGGGCTTACAAGTGGGGGATCGAATCAGCATTAAAGATTTATTATATGGATTAATGCTACCAAGTGGTGCTGATGCCGCCAATGCCCTTGCCCTTCATACCGCTGGAAGTATTTCAAAATTTGCCAAAATGATGAATGAAAAGGCAAAGGAATTACAAATGAAGGATTCTCACTTTGATAATCCGGTTGGTGCCGATAGTAAAGAGAATTATGCTACTGCAAATGATTTAACTAAGCTTTTATTATATGGACTAAACAATCCTGTATTCAAAGAAATATATACAGCGCGTAAACATCGTATTGAACATTTAGATATTGATTTAGAAAGTACCTTATTATACTATCAAGAACAGTATGATTTCGATATATCTAAAATAACAGGATCAAAAACGGGATTTACCTATGATGCAGGACCATGTCTATCATCGATTGCGACATATAACGATATTCAATATTTGATCATCGTATTAGGTGCGGATGTGGAAAAACGCTATAGTGCTGTACAAGATTCATTAACATTATATGAATACTATGCCAAAAACTATGGGAACCATCAAATTATAAAGAAAGATGACTTATTATTTACACTTCCAATTAAATATGGTTTTGAAAAAGAATATTTGATTTATGCACCAAAGGATATAAGTGCTTATTTAAAAAATGATTTTCAAGCCAAGGACATTCAGATAAGCTTTGATGGGGTTCAAGAACTAACCCACAAAATCAAGCAACATGATCAACTAGGAACCATTACCATTAGTTATCAAGATGAAGTATTACATCAATTTGAAGTAACATTATCTCAAAAGCTTTATTATTATGATGTAATATTGATGGCGATGATAGTAATACTAGCTGTTGGATTATTGTTGTGGTTTATCTTAAAAAAATATGTAAAAGATAAGGTAAAACTTACACCAAGATAAAAGCTTTAAAAACTTGTTTCAGATATAGGTGAAACAAGTTTTTATTATGTGAAATCTTAAAATTCAATTGCAACCAAACTTCATTTTGATATAATAACAAAAAAAGGAGATCGATATTTATGAAAAAACTTTTTTTTATTTTAAGCTGTTTATTTTTATGCTGTAGTTGTAAGGAACAAGTTGTTACACCTGCTCAAGTATTAACGATTGGAAAAGCTGATTTTATCCATAAAATAGAAGCACAAGATGACTTTGTCTTTTTAGTAACGCGTAGTCAATGTGAATATTGTGATCAATTATTGAATATGATTGAAGTGACAAAATATGATCATGAGCTACAAATCTTTCATTTAGAAATGCGTGATGATACGATTGAACATTTAAATGAGGATATTGATTTTTTGAAACAATATGTAGAACGTCCTGATCAAACTCCTCATTATTACTATATTGAGGATGGTGAAGTGATTGCGGATCAAATGGGATATACCAGTTTAAATCCTGAACGCTTCTGGGATTGGGCAGAAATCTTAGGTCTTGATTAAAAAATAACAATTTTTGTAAATTTTTCATGAAAGAAAATTTCAAAAATTTCCAAAACTATTGATAATTTTTTTCAAAGAATGTATAATATATGAAATGAATTATTATATGGAAGTAGGTGTATGGATGAATACTTGGAACGAAGTATATGAATCGGCACGATCAAAATGTCATAAGTGTCGATGTTGTAATGTATGTAATGGAGTAGCTTGTAAAGGTGAAACACCAGGTCCAGGTGGTAAAGGTAGTGGACGAGCCTTTATGCGTAATGTTGAATTATTGTCAAAGGTTGCATTGGTAATGGATACCATTGTTTCAAATGAGGAAGTAGATACAAGTACAGACTTCTTTCAAGCAAATGTTTCAATGCCTGTATATGCAGCTCCAATTAGTGGGATTCTTCAAAACTATGGGGCAGAATTAGATGATTTAACTTATACAGAACAATTGGTAAAGGGTTGTTTAGATGTAAATACATTAGCTTTTAGCGGGGATGGAATGCATGATCATATGTTTTTAGAACCATTGAAGGTGTTACAAAAATATGGTTCTAAAGGAATTGCGACCATCAAGCCTTGGGTAGGAGAACATATGAAATGGCGCATTGATGCTGCGGAAGCTGCTAATTTAGTGGCCATCGCATCAGATATCGATGCATCCGGTTTAACCAACTTACGTAAATCAAAAACACCTGTTGAATTTAAAAGTGTGGAAGCATTAAAGGAACTACGTGCAATGACTTCAAAACCACTCATCCTAAAAGGAATTTTAAGTGTAGAAGGTGCTAAAAAAGCATTAGAAGCAGGAGCAGATGCCATTATTGTATCAAATCATGGGGGAAGAGTATTAGATGATTCTATTTCTGCCTATGATGTACTTCGTGATATTAAAGAAGCTGTGCAAGATAAAATGAAAATATTAGTGGATGGTGGAATTCGAAGTGGTGCAGATGTCTTTAAATGTTTAGCACTAGGAGCAGATGGAGTATTAATCGGTAGACCTATCTCACATGCGGTTATTGGTGGAGGAAGCGAAGGAGTTCGCATATACTTAGAAAAAATTCAATTAGAATTAAAAGAAGCTATGGCCATGTGTGGATGTAAGAAAATAAGTGATATCACCATTGATAAAGTTAAGGTGTTATTTTAGAGGAGGAAAATATTTATGAATTCATTTGAGAACAATGCCTTTTTTTGGCAAAAGCTAGATACGCTATATTTATCGAGCAAATTAGTCATTGATCGCCCCAAATATACGTGTCACTACAAATACAGTAACTTAATTTATCCAGTTGATTATGGATATTTACACGACACCACAGGAAGTGATCAAGCACCAATTGATGTCTTCAAAGGAAGTGTAAAAAGTACCCTTGTCCAAGCAGTCGCAATTAGTGCGGATATCCTAAAAAAAGATTGTGAAGTAAAATTATTAGTAGGATGTACTAAAGAAGAAGAATATGAAATTCTAGAATTCTTAAACCAAACAGAATTCCAAAAAGCAGTATTGATTCGCCGTGGAAATGAAGTTCCATATTGGGCAAGTCGTCGTTAGCATAATATCATAAAAGAAAACATAAGCTAAAATGGTGATAAGATGAAAATCATAATTTTATGCTTATGTTTTTTATTATGTGGATGTCAAACGAGCTTTCAAAAGGATAATATGGACTTGAATCAATTAAAAGAAACGTTATATGAATACTTTGAATATCCCATGTCAGAAGATATTACAAGCTTAAAAGAACCACTTCAGTCACAATTAAACCAAGTTGACGATAAGCTTGTGTTAAGCTCTCCTTTTTCCTATCCGAAAGAAGTATGTATGATTGTGCATAGTAACGATAAAAAGTGGCTCTCTTATTTTCAAGCATATCTGAAACAACTCCAAAGTGAATATCCTGATATTGATAAAAAGGCATATCAAAGCCAAAATGTAAAAATTGGAACGATTTATCAATATACGTATTTTATTGTGAGTAAAAACCAAGCACAAATCACAAAATATTTATTAGGAATGTGATGATGTGAAACAATTGATGCAATTATGGAAGATGTTATTTGATGAAGAAGGTATTTTATTTACTTATGCCTTAGCTTTTTCTTTATTATTAACACTAGCCCCTTCTTTACTTATTTTTGTATTATTATTTGCCTCCACCTATGTTGATTTTACTTTTATTGAAGAAATTCTGATTCGTTTTTTACCTAATGTAACCAACGAACAGGTCCAACATATTGTTTATTATTTTGTGAATCGTGATTATTCATTATGGTCCTTTCTCACAACTATTTGTGCATCCTTTTATTTGGCTTCAAAAAGCATTTATGCTTTTTTATTTATGAGTGCGAGAAATGAAAAGCTAAGTGTATCAAAATGGTATTTACGAATCATATCTTTATGGTTTTATGTAAGCTTTGTGTTGTTAATTGTAGGATATGTTCAATTGTTATATCCGTATTTGGCACAATATGGCTGGCTTCGATGGTTGAGCCTCTGGTTCTTTCTTTATTATTTTTATCATCGCCTCAGCTTTCGTAAGCATTCATTAAAATATGCTGTGATGGGTGCTTTGGTGGCGAGTATCTTATTTAGTATCTTAGCTTCCTTATTTATGATTGTGATTCAATACTTTACTTCTTATCAAGTAGTCTATGGTCCTTTGGCTACTTTTGTCACTGTCATCTTGGCAATTTACTTAATTTCTTGTATCATATATATAGGCTTTTGTTGGAATATCATCTGGCAAAAGGAAGATATTGAACAATTACCTTATAAAAATGTAAAGTGTTATGTTTTACTACAAAGGTGGATCATATATCTTCATCATAAGATAAGAAAGAAGGATTCAGATGAAGACAGTTATTAAAAAGATAGGAATCAATGGAGAAGGTATTGGTTATTTAAACCGTACGCCTGTGTTTGTACAAGGTGCCTTAGAAGGAGAAGAAGTTGATATTGAAGTCGTGGAACGTTTTCCACGTTATGCGATTGGTAAACTAAATCGTATTTATAAAAAAAGTGAACATCGCTGTGATGCCAAATGTCGTATTGGACATCGCTGTGGAAGCTGTTCGATGATGATTTCAGATTATGATTATCAATTAGCTAGTAAAAAAGCTATTCTAAAACAAACTTTAATTAAATATGCACATGTCAATCCCAAATTAATTGGAAATGTAAGGGCAAGTGCGAGTGTATATCATTATCGTAACCAATTTAAAATGCCATGTGCGATGCTAGATGGTCAATTAATCAATGGGTTCTATGCACCTGAAAGTAATTATTTAATTGATGTCGAACATTGTATGATCCATGAAAAAGGTTTAGAAAAAATGCGTATGATGATTTTAAATGTCTTACGTAAAGCTAATTATAAAGGATACTCACATAAAGATAAAAAAGGATTACGTAATTTAATTGTACGTGGATTTAAAGGTTCTTATCAATGTACCTTAGTTACAGGAAAAGAAGAAATCCCTCAAGCAATTATTGATGAACTAATGAAAATTAAAGGCTTAGTTTCTTTATGGCAAAGTATTCTTACAACGAAAAAGACAACGGAAGTATTTGGGAAGGATATGATTTTCTTAGCAGGAGAAAAATTATTATCATTTGAATTAGGGGATATTAAACTACAAATTTCACCACGTTCATTTTTTCAGTTAAATACTGCCCAAGCCTTACAGTTATATCGTTGTGTAGCGGCGATGATTGATGGTCGTAAAAAACGTATTGTGGAGGCATATAGTGGAATTGGATGTATTTCATTATTCTTAAAAGATAAGGCAGAAGAAATTATTGGGATTGAAAGTATTCGTGATGCGGTAGTCAATGCCAATATGAATGCCAAAAACAATGGTTGCGAACATATTCGCTTTGTGTGCGATGATGCCGCAAAACGTTTAGTTACATTATCTAAACAAGGTGGAATTGATGTCTTAGTAGTCGATCCACCACGTAGTGGATTAGATGATGCAATGTTGAAATGTATTTTAAAAAGCAACATTAAAGAAATTGTGTATATTTCATGTAACCCAGCTACATTAGGTAAAAACCTAGCTGTACTACAAGAACGCTATGAAGTAAAAACAGTAAAACCATTCGATATGTTCCCACAAACACAACATGTGGAAAGTGTCGTGAAGTTGGTTAGAAAATAGAATAAAATACGATAATAACACGATAAACAGGGTTTTAAGACACAATATGTTATTTTGGTTGTCTCGATATCCTGTTTTTTAATTGCTTTGACAATAGGTCTATTGCCTTTGTGGGAGTAAGGTTGAAACAATAATAATACTTTTAGGTCTTGAGACTTTAGAAATGTTGTTTTTGTTGGATGAGACAATAATAATAATTTATGGTAAAATAATGAGTAATAATTAAGGGGGTGTTATGATGAATGACAAAATACTGTAAAGTGAGGATTTGTATGATTATATAAAACGATAATTATCTTATTTAAAGATGTTTACTTGAAATCGCGCTAAAAATAAGTGGAACGATTAAGGACATCATGCAAACATAATAGTGTTTAGAAAGATGAAAAAATAAAACTTTTCATCTTTTTTTTTGTTATTTTGATCTTTTCCATCGTATTAAATATATGAAGGGAAGGTAATCAAGATGTATTATTACATAGAAGAAAAACTAAGTAAGCCACGTGTGAAGATTGATAAAGATGTTAGGAAGATGAAAGTATATGAAACAAGTGGTTATGGAGATAAACGAGTACCAAAGATTAAGATAAGTGGAGAATGGTTGGAACGTCTAGGGTTTAATATTGGTGATGAGATAGATGTTAAGTGTGAGAATGGGATAGTTACGATAACACTTAAATAAATGTACGTTTTTAAGATACAAAGTGTTGAAAGTACCGCTAATTTATGATAAAATAAAAGAGTATTAAAAGAGGTGAGTTC
>JAXJYR010000243.1:0-3902 GCA_036306885.1 Longicatena sp. | reverse complement strand
GGTTAAAACAAGATGCACGTTTACGTAAAGACTTCAATGTAAAAAATGGATTCTCTTATGAACATATGTGCACAATCCAATGCAAATCAAAAATGAAAGAGTTTTATGCTAAAGCGGGAATTCCAACTGCACGTTATGAAATGGCTTCTACATATGATGCTGCCAAAGCATTTATTGAAAAAGTAGGATATCCAATCGTTATTAAACCAGATGTAGGTGTTGGTTCTAGTGATACAAACAAAATTAAAAATGATGCTGATCTTCAAAAATATTTTGAAACACCACGTTTTGTTCCAATGATTATGGAAGAATATATTGATGGTAGCACATTCTCTTTTGATGGTCTAGCTGATAGTAATTCTGATATTTTATTTATGACTAATCACTTATATCGTGAAAGTATTATGGATGCTGTCAACAACAAAGATACTATGGGATGTTATTCAGCGATTAATATTGCTGAGGATATTGTAGATGCAGGAAAACGTTGTCTTAAAGCATTTGAAGTTAAAAACCGTTTCTTCCACTTTGAATTCTTCCGTTTGAATTCAGATTGTGAAGGTGTTGGTAAAAAAGGTGACATCGTGGGTCTAGAAGTAAACATGCGACCTCCTGGTGGATTCCTTCCTGATTTAATCAACTACGCTAATGATTGTAACGTATATCAATTATGGGCAGATATGATGATTAAAGATTGTATTGAACACCAACAAGTACGCAAATACTCAAGTGGATTCTGTGGACGTTTTGATACGCAATCATACAAATACACATCTGCACAAATCAAAAAAATGTATCCATTTAACGTACTAATGACAAAACGCCTTCCTAAAGCCCTTGCAGAAGGTATGGGAGATGAAGTAATCACAGCGCGTTTTGAATCAGAAGAAAAAATGCTTGCGTTCTTTGACGTTTGTAGTGAACTAATCTAAAGAAAGCGACTTAGCTTTCTTTTGTTTTTCTTATCAATTTAATGAGGTGAATATATGTTAATTAAACAAGAAATAACTTTATCGTGTTTCAATACACAAAGAATGTTACATATTTATCTTCCTAATGACTATAATGAGTCAGAAGAAGAATATGATGTTCTTTATATGTACGATGGTCATAATCTATTTAGAGATTGTGATGCAACATTTGGTAAAAGCTGGGGTATTGAAAAATATTTAGATGAACATCAAGCTAAACTAATTGTCGTAGGGATAGAATGTAACCATGAAGGCTATAGTCGTTTATCAGAATTTAGTCCTTATAGCTATCATGATACAGTTGCTGGTGATATTGAAGGTAAAGGTGATATCTTTATGCAATGGTTTGTAGAACGCTTTATTCCGATGATTGAAATGACATATCGTGTAAAAAAAGGACGTGAACATCGTGGAATTGCTGGTAGTAGCATGGGAGGTTTAATGTCTTTATATACAATCATTCATCATAATGATACTTTTAAAAAAGCGGCATGTATATCAACTCATACTCATGGCTTAATGAAACATCTACGTAAAGAATCAAAAAACCCTATTAACCCAAATACCGATATTTATATTTCATGGGGTGCAAAAGAAGTTGCGACTAAGACTGCATTAGCACGCTTTAATAAAGGTCACATCGATATTTTAAATAATATTGTGAAAAATCATATTAATATAGATATGAACTTTGTAGTAAACGGGCGTCACTGTGAAGCTGATTGGGAAAAAGAGCTTCCTCGTATCTTTAAATTCTTATATGATATTTAATAAAAACTCAGGACATCAAATTAATGTGATATCCTGAGTTTTTTGACTAAAAGTTTTCTAATAATTCATCTACTTGAGCTTGTGTGGAAGCAAAAGAGCATACAAAACGAATACAAGTATGAGTTTCACTTACTGGCTCCCAAATTTCAAATTTAAAGTTTTCTGCAAGTTTGTTCATTAAAGCATTAGATACAATTGGGAAAATCTGATTGGTAGAAGATTGAATTAAAAATTCTACTCCCCTATTCTTTAATTCTAATTGTAACTGTTGCGCTAATTGATTCGCATGATTTGCAAGTTTAAAGTATAATTCATCTTCAAATAATACTTTAAATTGTAATCCTAATAACCATCCCTTAGCAAGCATTGCCCCGTGTTGCTTCATGATATAACGAAAACCTGATTTTAATGCATTGTTTAAGATAACTACCGCTTCTCCAAATAATGCACCGTTTTTCGTTCCACCGATATAGAATACATCACATAATTGAGCTAAATCACTCATTGAAATATTATTTTCTACACTCATTAAAGCTGAAGCTAATCTAGCACCATCTAAAAATAAATATAGACCATATTGATCACATACCTTACGTAAAGATTGTAATTCTTCAAGTGAATAAATCGTTCCATATTCTGTTGCGTTAGAAATATAAACCATTTTAGGTTTCACCATATGTTCATCTTTATGCATTAAAACAATTTTTTCTACATCACTAGCTAATAATTTCCCATCTTGATGCTTTGCCGTTAAAACTTTATGTCCCACTGCTTCAATTGAACCTGTTTCATGAACATTGATGTGACCACTATCACAGGCAATCACAGCTTCATGCGGACGTAATAGGCTTTTAATTACCACTGTATTAGCTTGTGTACCTCCTACTAAAAAATGAATATCACAATCAAAATGATTCATTTCTTTTTGAATTGCTTTTTTCGTTTGTTCACAAATTTCATCTAAACCATATCCACTAAATTGTATTTGATTGATATCATTAAGAGCATTTAAAACCTCTTGACATGCTCCGACACAATAGTCATTACAAAAACTTATCATTATTCCACTTCCCTTCTTAAGCTATTATAAAAGAAAAAGTACATATCGACAATGTTTTCTTTTCATTGGATATGTACTTTTCGCATAATGAGGATTAAATATGCTTTTGTCAATCTCTACGATAATCACATCTACACTGACTTGTTAACTCTATTATATAGAAAGATATAATAATAGATATATAGATGGAATAATTTAACAAATAGATGGAAAAAATAGCTAATCTAAAATATCACCTTTATTGGTAATACGTTTAACAAGTTTAATATCGCTATCCTGATTATCTAAACAAAGATAAGGAATTTTGATAGGACCTAATTTAAAATGATTTACTTTAAATTTAGAATGACCATATTCAAAAACAATAGCAGCTTCTTGAATGTTATCAAGACTATAATTTTTTAAAGTTGTTGTTAAAATACCTTTCATCGCAATTGCATTATCTTTTTTCATTTTAATGGGAATTGAGATTTTATCCAAACGTGTCTCCTCATTTGGTTTGTTTAACACTGTAGATACATATTGATTATCTTGATAATACATTACAATTGCATGAGTAGAACCAAAATCAAACAAATCTAGAGGTTCTCCTTGTAAATTTGTACCTTGCCAACTAATACTGATGCGATCATTTATGTTACTACCAATAACAAAAGGCGCTTTTGTCCATGACCATTTTATCATAATATTCAATTCATTTTTGGAACAAGTTCCTGTATAAATTTCAACCTTTAAATCACCAGTTTTATTTTCTAATTGAAAACTTGCTTCACTGCAAATTAATTTATTTAGTTCTAATTCCTCAAAAGATTTTTCATATTTTGCAGATAGTTCAATAATTTCAAAATTAGAATGATACATCAAAATACCAATACAGAAACAAATAAATAGCTTTATGAACTTTTTCATATAGACTCACCTCACAATTTCTTATAGTAAAATATATTCTGTTTACTATTAACTATTTAAATTATAACACAAAAAAGCATAAATTTATATGTTTATGCAATTTTTAAAATAGATATTTATTTTAAATAACAATCATGATTCATTACAGTAATAAAAAAAAGAGAATCAATAGATATAATACTATTAATTCT
>JAXJYR010000242.1:0-16211 GCA_036306885.1 Longicatena sp. | reverse complement strand
TAATATCGGGAAAACTTATTTCTTCAAGGTTCGTGGTTACAAAACTTACAAATCTGGAGATATCATCAAATATAATGTATATACAACATATTAAAATATTAAATCGTTAAAAGCAAAATAATATTTTAGATGATGGTAGCTGTTTCTAAGGAAATACATAAATAACTAATAACAATAAAAATTAGTGAAATCTTAATTAAAATTCACATAACAGTGTCAAAAGAGAATTGACAATTTAAAGGATAATTCGTATAATAAATACGTTAGAAGGAGGACTTTTAAAATGACAGTAAAAGTTGCTATTAATGGATTTGGACGTATTGGACGTCTTGCATTCCGCCAAATGTTCGGAGCTGAAGGATACGAAGTAGTTGCAATCAACGACTTAACTAAACCTGAAATGCTTGCTCACTTATTGAAATACGACTCAACTCAAGGACGTTACGAAGGACACACAGTTACAGCTGGTGAAGATTCAATCACTGTAGATGGAAAAGAAATCAAAATCTACGCTAAAGCTGACGCTAAAGAACTTCCTTGGGGAGAATTAGGAGTAGACGTAGTTCTTGAATGTACAGGATTCTACACTTCTAAAGCTAAAGCTATGGCTCACGTAGAAGCTGGAGCTCGTAAAGTTGTTATTTCTGCACCTGCAGGAAACGATTTACCAACAATCGTTTACAACACTAACCACAAAACTTTAACAGCTGAAGACAACGTAATCTCTGCTGCTTCTTGTACTACTAACTGTTTAGCTCCTATGGCTAAAGCATTAAACGATTTAGCACCTATCCAATCAGGAATCATGACTACAGTTCACGCTTACACAGGTGACCAAATGACTCTTGACGGACCTCAACGTAAAGGTGACAAACGTCGTTCTCGTGCTGCTGCTTGCAACATCGTTCCTAACTCAACTGGAGCTGCTAAAGCTATCGGTCTAGTTATTCCTGAATTAAACGGAAAATTAATCGGTTCTGCTCAACGTGTTCCAACTCCTACAGGATCTACTACTATCCTTGTAGCTGTAGTTAAAGGAAAAGTTACAGTTGACGAAATCAACGCTGCTATGAAAGCTGCTGCTAACGAATCTTACGGATACAACGAAGACGAAATCGTTTCAAGCGACATCATCGGTATCACTTACGGTTCATTATTCGATGCTACTCAAACTATGGCAATCGCTATGGAAGACGGAAACACTCAAGTTCAAGTTGTTTCTTGGTACGACAACGAAAACTCATACACTAGCCAAATGGTTAGAACAATCAAATACTTCTCTGAATTAGCTTAATTTGAAAAGTATTAGGACGGACAATTGTTCGTCCTTTTTTTTGTATCTTTCTTGAAAGATAGCATAATTTATGATATACTCCGAATATAACTGATAATAAAGGAATAGTAGTTTAAAGAGCACTGAATTAGCGAGCTTCGAAATGGTGAAAGCGAAGCCAGTACGTTAAATGAATGCACCTTTTAGGGATTTTTCGACATGTAGAAAAATACGTGATACTGCGTTAATGTATAGAGTGGAAGCATTTCAAACAAAGTGGAACCGCGCGTAAGCGTCTTTGTGTGTAGTGCTTTTTTTATTCATAGGAGGTAAATATATGAAATTATTTAACAGTATGTCTCAAAAAATTGAGCAATTTCAACCAATTGTAGAAAATGAAGTAAGTATGTATGTGTGTGGGCCAACCGTATATAACTACCCTCACATTGGGAATGCCCGGCCCATCGTTGTGTTCGATACCTTGAAACGTACTTTTCAAGCGTTAGGATACAACGTAAAGATGGTTTCTAACTATACAGATGTTGATGATAAAATTATTAAAGTGGCAAAAGAATGTGGAGTTAGCGAAAAAGAGATTACGGAAAAATTTATTGAAGCATACAATGCGGATCGTTTAGGATTAAATGCAATGATGCCTGATGCTGCCCCAAAAGTAACAGAAACAATGGATGCGATTATTGATTTCATCGCCCTTTTAGTAGAAAAAGGAAATGCATATGTCGTAGATGGTGACGTATATTTCCGTGTGAATAGTGTTAATGAATACGGACATTTATCAAACCAACAAATTGATGATTTAATGGTAGGTGCACGTATTGATGAAAATAGTAAAAAAGAAAACCCATTAGATTTTACTTTATGGAAACGTACTGATGAAGGAATTCAATGGGATTCTCCATGGTCTGTAGGTCGTCCAGGATGGCATACAGAATGTGTTGTAATGATTAACCAAGAATTTGCTGGACAACATTTAATTGATATTCACGGTGGAGGAATGGACTTAAAATTCCCACACCACGAAAATGAAATTGCACAATCACGTGCTGCCTTTGGAACACCAATCGCAAACTACTGGATTCACAATGGGATGTTAAACCTAGATGGTATTAAAATGAGTAAATCATTAGGAAATGTTATTTGGGCGAAAGATATGCGTGCTGAATTAGGTGGAAATGTAATGCGTTGGTTATTCTTAGGTGCTCACTACCGTGCACCATTAAACATTAACGAAGATGCTGTACAAACTGCGAAAACAGAATTAGATAAAGTAATCAAACCATTAAAACAAGCATATGCCAAAATGGGATTAGCACGTTATGTACGTCAAAACCTTCGCGATGAAGATTTATTCAAATCATTCTTAGATGCAATGGCAGATGATTTAAACACACCAAACGCCTTCTCTAAATTATTTGAAGCGGTAAAAGCATTAAACCAAAGTATTCGTCAACGTGAAATTGATTTTGCAAAAGTCGAATCTGTTGTATCAGCAATTGAAGCAATGCTAGATGTTTTAGGTATTCACAATGAAGTTTTAGTAATTAGTGAAGAAGATATTGAAACACATGCGAAATGGAGAGAAGCAGTTGCGCAAAAAGATTATGAAACAGCTGATGCGTACCGTAAAATTTTAATGGAGAAAGGTATCATTTAATGGAAATAAGAGAATACAATGCGACTTCTCTTGCTTATATTGGTGATGCAGTGATGTCGTTATATGTACGTGAATTACTTTTAGCAAAAGGATATCAAAAGCCTAAAATTTTACAACAGGAGAGTGTGCGCTATGTTTCAGCGAAAGCTCAAGCATCTTTTGTGAAAACATTGAAAGAACAAGACTTCTTTCAAGAAGAAGAATGGGCTGTTATTATGCGTGGGCGTAATACCCATACGAAAAGTAAGGCTAAAAATGCAGATATGATTGAATATCGTTATGCGACTGGTTTAGAAGCGCTTTTTGGATATTTATATTTATCACAAAATCAAGAACGTTTAAATGAACTATGGGAGCAAATTAAACGATTGGGAGAAACACTATGACACAATATGCATATGGAAAAAATGTAATTAAGACACTTATTTCACAAAATATTAAAATACATGAAATTATTGTTGCGGATAATATGAAAGATGAAAAGTTTCTTTCAACCTTGAAGCAACATCGCATTCCGTTAAAAACAATGGGAAGAAAAAGAATGGATGCATTATTAAAATGTGATAATCATCAAGGTATTGCGGCACTTATTGATGATTATAAAACATATGAATTAGAAGAACTCATTGCGTCTGTACCAAAAGGTAAAACCCCATTGTTTGTAATGTTAGATGGTTTAGAAGATCCTCACAATTTAGGAGCAATTTTAAGAACTGCCGATTGTGTTGGAGTAGATGGAATCATTATTGGGAAAAATCGTAGTGTAAAACTAACACCGACGGTTGCGAAAGTTAGTACAGGTGCGATTCATACCGTAAAAGTAAGTATGGTAACAAACCTAAGTGCAGCAATTAAAACATTAAAAAAACAAGGATTTTGGGTAGTAGGAGCAGATTTTGACAATTCAGTAGACTATCGTAAAGGAACATATGATGTCCCTCTTGTACTAGTTGTAGGAAGTGAAGGATTTGGTATTTCACAATTAGTGCATAAGAACTGTGACTACTGTGTGCGCTTACCTATGGAAGGTAGTGTTAGTAGTCTGAATGCCAGTGTGGCGACAGCCGTCCTACTATACCAAATTCACAATGCCCGTAATCCACTTTCCTAATTTCTCCTAGTGGAGGAGTAAATGGAACAATTTGAAAATGATAATGAGCTTTTATATATGTATCGAACGCAATCGCATGCGGCCAATTATTTAATTCAAAAATACGCAAGACAGATTGATATCATGCTTTGTAAAGATTTTAACTACTTAACACAGGCGCAACGTGAAGAAATTAAACAATTAGCCTTGATTAAACTAAGTGATGTGATTGATAAATATCGAGAAGATAAAAATACATCATTTCGACATTATTTTTATCGCGTATTTCAAAACTTAGTAAAAGACTATTTACGGATGCTACGACGTGAGTTTAGTTATATTCAGGAAATAGGTCAAACCGCTGTTCGTTCTGAGGTGTCAGATGGGGAATGGTGGTACTATTCAAATCAGGGGAAGAATAAACTTTTAAGCAATGAAGTAATTCAACGATTGTATGAAAAAAATGATTTTACACGCTTATTTAAGCTATGCACACCTATTCAAAAAAAGATATTATGCTTAAAGATAATAGGATATTCACAAAAAGAAATTGCAAAACGCTTAAATAAAAAAGAAGGTAGTATTTCATATCATATGAAAATGATACGAGAATTGCATGATAATTTATAAACGTTATGAAAAATTTTGGGATTAAATTGACTAATATAAAAGTTTATGATAAAGTTAACAAGTATAGGTGAGGTGTTAACAATGAGTGATAAAGTAATTTTAACTTGCACCGAATGTCTTTCTCGTAATTATACTACGACAAAAAATAAAAAAACACATCTTGAGCGTATTGAACTTTCAAAGTTTTGCAAGAAATGTGGAAAACATACGCTACACAAAGAAACGAAGTAAGGAGGGTATCCCCATGAAGTGGTTTAGTTGGAATGGTATTATGAAAGAAGCAAAACGTGTTCGTTGGCCTAAAGGTAAAGATTTATTAAAAGATTCTTCAACAGTAATTGTCTTTACAGTATTTTTAGGTGTATTCTTCTTTTTATGCCAATTAGTAACTTCAGGCTTTTTAAAAATGCTTGGAATGTAGGAGGATAATCTATGGTTGATCAAATCTTAGAGCAAGAAGAACAAAATGTCCCTCAAAAAGAATGGTATGTAGTAAATACATATGCAGGACATGAAAACCGTGTAAAAGAAAATCTTGAACGTCGTGTAGAAACAATGGGTCTACAAGAATGTCTATTTAGAATCGTTGTTGCGGAAGAGAAAGAAATTGAATATAAAAACGGTAAAGCAATTGAAAAAATTCGTAATCCATTTAGTGGATATTTATTCGTAGAAATGATGATGACTGATGAAGCTTGGTATGTTGTACGTAACACACCAGGAGTAACAGGATTTATCGGATCTAGTGGTGGTGGTGCTAAACCATTCCCAGTTGCAGAAGCAGAAATGGAAGCTATTTTATCACGTTTAGGAATGAGTACTGTTATTGCCAACTTTGAAGTAGGAGATACAGTAGAAATCTTACGTGAAGGATTTGCGAATGTAGAAGGTACAGTAACAAGTCTAAACCATGAAAAACAAACTGCAAACGTTTCTTTCATGTTATTAGGACGCGAAAACACTATTGATGTTTCATATAGTGAACTAAAGAAAATTGAAGAATAATTAGGTGTGCTTTGCATACCTTTTTTTCATATATGCATGTTTCGACAAAACAAATAAAAAGTTTTTGTTAAAATGTGTATGGTGATAATATGAAACAACAAATTGGAATTATTTTAATTGGAAGTGGTATGATACTAACAATGATGTCTAGTAGTCATTATCATTTTATTTTAAATGAATTATATGAAATGATTAGATATCAATGGCCAATGGTACTCATCATAATGGGAGTTTTATTTTTAATTCCAGAACGTAAAAAAAGTAAGAGAAACTTGCCAAAATAGCAATTCTTTGATACCTTATGATTGGTGATAAGATGAAAACCTACATATTTGATTTAGATGGTACGATGTATCGTGGCAATGAAGTGATTGAAGATGCCCGTTTAACGATTGAGAAAATGCATCAATTAAAGCTTCCATATGTGTTTTTAACCAATAATGCTACACGTACTAGAACTGAAAACAAAGAACATATGATAAAAATGGGATATCAGCATATCGAAGAAGATATGTTTTTTACATCAGCAATGGCTGCGGCTTCATATGCTAAAAAACAAGCAAAATCAAATAAAGCGGCAATGCTAGGAGTAAGTGGTCTAAAAGAAGCAATTACTTTATATGGATTTAAAATAGAGGAAGAACATCCAGAGTTTTTGTTTGTTGGTTTAGATGTGAATGCGACCTATCGAGACTATAGTAAAGCATTAACGATTTTAAAAAATGGGGCAAAGTTAGTGGGAACGAATAGTGATCGAATGTTGCCGAATGCGAGTGGTTTTGACTTAGGCAATGGTGCAGTTGTGGCGATGCTAGAATATGCAAGTGGTCAAACAAGTGCTAAAATAGGAAAGCCCTACGCTCCGATTTTAGAAGAAGCATTACATTATTTTGGCTTAAAAAAAGAAGATGTAATTTTAGTTGGAGATAATTTAGAAACGGATATTTTACTTGGTGTAAAGCAAGGAATTGAAACGATTTTGGTGACAACTGGTGTTCATCAAAAGGAAGATTGTGAACGATTAAATATTCATCCAGACCACATTATTTCTTCATTATTAGAAATATTTTAAGTGTTTTTGCGCGATGAACGATTTTCCAATCAGGTGAAAATGTAAAAAAAAGATTGTAAAATAAAAATAGGTTTGTTATAATAACAAAGTATCGTAAGATAGGAAGGAGGACATTATGGGTGTTTTAGAAATTTTACTGATGGTTTCAGCGGTTATTTTGATAATTCTATCATTGTTGCAAAGCGGTAAATCAGAAGGTTTAGGAGCTGCATTTGGTGGTGGAAACGATGGATTAAACATCTTCGTTGATACAAAGGAACGTGGATCTGAAAAGTTAATTTCCCAACTTACAATGGGGGTTGGAATTCTGTTCTTCGTCCTTGTCATTATCATTCGTATTTTCGCATAAAAGACCGTCAAGGTCTTTTTTTCATATAAAGGGGGGATTTAAACATGGAAAGAGATAAATTGTTAGAATACTTAGAAATAGCACAGGCTAAAGGTCGTAGTGTAGAAGAGTTATTTGCCTATTTTAAATTAGAAAATAGTCAAGATATGGTGTCTTTAATGAAACTTTTAAATCAATTAGAAGAAGAACGCTATGTTGCTAGAAATCGTCAAGATCGCTATTGTTTAAGTGAATTACTAGGTTATGTTACAGCTAAAATTCGCGTAAACCCCAAAGGTTTTGGATTCATTGATTTAGATACTGAAAGTGTTTATATTGCCAAAGAACATTTACATTATGCAATGAATCATGATTTGGTTTATGCTAAAACATGGGCTGATGCGAAGGGAATCAGTGGAGAAGTAATTCAAATTGTTGAACATGGTGTACAACGTATCATCGGTGTGATTAAAAAGAAACAAGGTCATGTTTATTTCTTGAGTGATGAAGCGCTACAACGTCAAATTGTGATTACAAACTATGATGAATATGCTTTAGAAAATGATACTAAAGTAGAAGTGACAATTGACTCTTATGGCCCTAAATTAAAAGGACATATTACACGTATTTTAGGATATAAATATGATAGTGGTATTGATGTGTTGTCGCTATTATTAACAAAAGGAATTGAGCCAGACTTTCCTAATGCTGTATTAGACGAAGCAAATCAATTTAGTGATGATTTTAGCGATGAATATGCAAAGCGTCGTGATTTACGTTCATTATTAACGATTACAATTGATGGTGATGATGCTAAAGACTTAGATGATGCGATTAGTATCGAAAAGATACCAGAGGGATATCGTTTATATGTGCATATTGCTGATGTATCACATTATGTACAAGAAGGTAGTGCATTAGATTTAGAGGCTTATCAAAGAGGTACAAGTGTATATGTGGTCGATCGTGTGGTACCGATGTTACCACCGGTATTGAGTAATGGATTATGTTCACTTCATCCACAAGTTGAACGATTAACATTAACATGTATGATGGATTTTGATAAACAAGGAAATCAAATTGGATATGAGATTTTCCCAAGTATTATCGTAAGTAATGAACGTATGACTTATCGCAATGTAAATGCGATTATGGAAGGAAATCGTCGTTTACAAAAACAATATGAGCATTTAATGCCAATGTTTGCATATATGAGTTTATTAGCTGAAAAGCTTCAACGCAAAAGAGAAGAAGCAGGATCAATTGATTTTGATGCCAAAGAAGCGAAAATTCTTGTCGATGATCGAGGGATTCCGCAAGATATTGTGTTAAGAGAGCGTGGAGCTGCAGAGCGCTTAATTGAAAGTTTTATGATCGCAGCCAATGAATGTGTGGCAGCACATATGAAATGGAATGAAATTCCTTCCATGTATCGTGTGCATGAACAACCAGATCCGCGTAAAATGAAACAATTTGCGTTTATTTCACGTATCCTAGGGTATCCTTTTACAGGTGGATTACAAAATGTATATCCAAAACAATTAGCTGATATGCTTAATGCAGCGAAGGATGATCCTAATTATTTTGTGTTATCACGCTTTATGCTACGTTCGATGGCGAAGGCTCGTTATGATGTGAACTGTTTAGGTCACTTTGGATTAGGTTTAAATGAATATTTACATTTTACTTCACCAATTCGTCGTTATCCAGATTTGGTAGTACATCGCATGTTACATCGCTATTGTTTCGAGGGTTGTATAAATCCAAGTAAAATGCAAGAAGATAGTACATGGATTGAATCAGCCGCAATGCATGCAAGTGAAAGAGAACGTAATGCAGTTGAAGCTGAACGTAATGTCGATGATATGAAGAAAGCACAATATATGGAACAATTTGTTGGACATCGCTTCCATGGTATTGTGAGTGGAGTGACTCGATTTGGAATGTTTGTAGAATTAGAGAATACTGTGGAAGGACTTGTGCACATTCAATCAATGGATGAAGATTACTTCTATTATGATGAAAATACGTGTGCTCTTTATGGAGAATTCACGGGTATGAAATATCAAATGGGAGATAAAGTAACGATTAAGGTTGTTGGCGCAAATCGCTATGAACGTCAAATTGATTTTGAACTAGTAAAAAAAGCTAGAAAAAGAAAGAAGGGAAAACGATGAGTGGAAAGAAAACGATTGTTTATAATCGTAAAGCATCACATGAATATTTTTTAGAAGATCGTTTTGAAGCGGGAATTGTTTTAAAAGGAACAGAAATTAAATCATTACGTGCTGGACATGGTCAAATTAAAGATGCTTATATTAGTTTCTATAATAACGAAGCTTATATTAAAGAGATGCATATTCCATTGTATGAATTTGGAAATCGTTTTAACCATGCAGAAACACGTGAACGTAAATTATTACTTCACAAAGAAGAAATTGTTAAGCTTGCAAGTAAAGTGAAATTAAAAGGATATACGGTTGTGCCAGTATCTGTTTATTTAGCACATGGGCTTGTAAAGGTTGAAATAGCGTTAGCCAAAGGGAAAGATTTACATGATAAACGTAATGCCCAAAAAGAAAAAGATGCAAAACGTGAAATCGAAAAAGCAATGAAAAATCATTATTAATATTCTTCATAAAGCCAATGAAAATGTAGTATATTAATGTTGTAGTCATTTGTTTCTAATTGAAAAAAACTTGAAGTTTATGATGAAATATGATAAACTTCAAGCACAACCGGGGGTGTACTGGATTCGACAAGTGCATGTTTGGTGCAGACGGCAGTCGAGTGGTTACGTAATAACCAATTAAATTTAAACGGAAACAAATTAGCTAACATCTTTGGTGGAAACCAAAGAGTTGCATTCGCTGCTTAATTAAACCGACGTAGGTTCGCAGCCCCTCTTCTATATTCTCCTTTGATATAGTATGAGGATGATAAGAGCAAGGGATAGAGGTGTGGATGTCTAATAAAGCATCTTGAAGTTTCTATTAGGCACAATCAGATAGAGTCGTTCGCAATTACTTTCTGATTATTCACTGCGGAATAAACTGTAGATGTCTGTACGTGGGACTGTGTTTGGACAGGGGTTCGACTCCCCTCACCTCCACCATAGAAACACTCAACGCTGAGAAATCAGCGTTTTTTTATTTAAGTATGAAAATCATTGATAAATATGATAGAATGATATGCATGATTTAAGTTCATAAGGAAAGGATGGTTGATACAATGAAACGTGATACGATTGCGAAAATTGTATTATTTTTAACAGCTGTACTTTGGGGAAGTACATTTACATTTGGGAAAATTGCGACAGAAGTTTTTTCGGCTTCTTTTGTCATTGCGATTCGTTTTATGGTTGCAAGTGTCATTTTATTAATTGTAGCTTTCCCACAACGTAAATTAATAAATAAAGAATATTTAAAAGATGGATTTTGGATGGGGATCAGTATGTTTCTATCTTATTTGCTTCAAGTAGGGGGATTAAGTTTAGATACATCGCCAGGTAAGGGAGCATTCTTATGTACAACATACAGTATCTTAGTGCCTTTTGTTTATTGGTTTGTAACGAAGGAAATACCTAAATTACACCATATATTATGTGTTTTCTTATGTATGTTTGGAATTGGTGTCGTATCCTTTAATGGTGGTTTACATATGACTAACGGAGATATTCTTACCGTATTAAGTGGAATTCCTGGAGCTGTTAATATAGTAGTATCAGCACTTGCGTGTAAAGATAAAAATGTTTTATTATTAACAACCATTGAACTATGGGTGGTAACTATTTTTGCCTGGATCTTTGTGTTCGTAGGAAATGAGATTCCTACAGCATTCCCAGTAGAAGCAGTTGGTAGTGTGCTATATTTGGGACTTATCGCAACTGCATTATGCTTATTCTTACAAAGTTATGGTTTAAAATATGCCGATGCAACGATTGGTGGAATGTTACTAAGTCTAGAATCTGTTTTTGGAGCTTTATTTGCAGTGCTTATTTATCATGAACACATTACCTTACGAATGTTAATTGGATTTGTTATCATCTTTATTGCGATTATGCTATCACAGTGGGAAGGAAAGAGTAAGGAACAAGAACCTATCTCTATTAATCAATAATAAAAAAAAGGAACAATCAAATTGATATGTTCCTTTTTTTTATGGATTTGATTAGTTATTCTTCTGAAGTTAAATAATAGTAAAAATAAAAAGAATAAATACCACTTAATCCAACCAAAGAATAAATAAGTGAAGACAAAAATGAATCGGTACCAAATAATGTATCAACTAGGTTAAAATCTAATAATCCAATCAGACCCCAATTTAATGCACCAATAATAACTAGGGTTAACGCAATATAGCTTAAAATTTTCATATCGATTCCTCCGTGTTTAGTATATGTATATGATATCTATTTATACGAATAAAATAAAAAATATGTTATAATAAGTCATAGAAAAGAGGTATATTTATGAAAATGATTCAACGAAAAGAAGTGGCACTTTGTATTATTTTAACAATTGTAACATGTGGATTATATGGTATTTATTGGATGTATACATTAACTGAAGATTTAAATGCGATTGTGCCTGAACAGACAGCTACACCTGGTGCGAATGTAATTCTTTTTACAATTCTTACTTGTGGAATTTATGGTATTTATTGGTTATATGTACAAGGTGAAAAAATTGATTATGTGAAACGACAACGTGGTTTATCTAGTAGTTATACTGGATTAGTATATATCGTTTTTGCGTTTTTAGGTGTTGGTATTATTTCTCATGCTTTAATGCAAAATGAAATTAATAATTTACTTTAAGCGAAAATGAAAAAACGTTATATTGTTTTACTTTTAATAGGGATTATCTATTATTTGTTTACTAGATGGAGTGGATATTATATTCCCTGTATATTTTATAAAATAACAGGATATGTATGTCCTGGTTGTGGAATCTCACATTTGTGTGGTGATTTATTATCGCTACGTTTCGATACGGCTTTTCTTCAAAATATTGGAGTAAGCATAATAGGAGTCATATATATCATTTGGCTTATTTTACGCAATGGTTTGCGTTGGACATGGTGTACAACCAAAAGAGAACAACAATTATTTATTTTATTCATCGTATTCTTATTTGTATATGGAATCCTTCGTAATGTAGAAGGTTTTGAATTTCTGAAACCTTATTATATGCAATGAGCAGTTTGTTTGCTCATTTTTTTATTTATCTTGGTATCGCTCGTAAATAGTTATGAGGAGGTGAGTAGAATGAGTATTAGACAAAGAAGTGTTGCGTTATGTATTGTGCTAACGATTGTTACTTGTGGTTTATATGGTTTATATTGGATGTATTGTTTACATCAAGATGTATGCACTTTAAGTGAAACCAAATCATCAGCAGGAATGGCAATTGTACTGATGTTACTAACATGTGGGATTTATATGTTTTTTTGGATGTATCAACAAGGTAAAATAATTGAACAAAGAAGACATGGTTCACAAGCAATTGTATATTTAATCTTATCAATATTTGGATTGTCGTTAGTATCACTTGCTATCATGCAATCTGATGTAAATCAGTTAGCATAAAAAAAGGGGCGATGGATAGAGGTCATCGCCCTTCTGAATTAAAGCTTAGAAGTAATCATGGATAAAATTCCTGTTGATTGTAGGAATAAAATAAACATTAGGATTGGTGCTAAATAACGGATAACGAAGGCATACATTTTTTTACGATGGAATGGATGACCGCTTGCCTCCATTTCTTCAATAATCCATTGTGGTTTTTTAATCCATCCAATAATAATACACGTTAATAATGATACGATTGGCATCATTAAACTATTTGAAATGTAGTCAAAGATATCTAAGATTTGACCAACTGTACCATTTGGAAGTGTTATTTCAAAGAATAATGCATTATATCCTAAACAAACTAAGATTGTACCAGCGATTGTATAAAGAATTGTTCCGATACAAGCTTTTTTACGATCTGTTTTAAAGATATCCATACTGTTGGCAACAATGGCTTCCATAACTGAAATACAGCTTGTAAGGGCCGCAAAGAATACCATGACAAAGAAGATAATTCCAATAATAGTTCCAAAGTTTCCCATTGCTTCAAAGATTTTTGGTAGGGAGATAAAGATTAAACCAGGACCAGCTGACATTCCTTCGGTTCCAAAAAAGACATAAACAGCAGGTAAGATCATCATACCAGCTAAGAATGCTACAAGCGTATCAAAGAATTCAATTTGTGATAACGATTTAGAAAGGTTCACTTCTTTTTTTACATAAGAACCATAGGTAATCATAATTCCCATCGCAACACTTAAAGAGAAGAATAATTGACTCATTGCGTCTAATAAGATTTCAAAGAATCGACTAAATGTAAGGCCACTGAAATCAGGGACAACGTAAGCTAAGAATCCTTCCATTCCAGTACGTGTGACACCACCATCAGTATAAGATAAAGTTAAAGAATAAATTGAAATGATTCCAATCATGACAAATAAAGCGGGCATCATATATTTTGAGAATTTTTCAATTCCTTTTTCAACTCCCATTAATACAATAAAGGCCGTCATTGCTAAGAAAATCATAGTAAAGATAATTGGTGAATAGGGATGAGAGATAAAACTTGAGAAGAATCCATCACTTGCCAGTAGTCCACCTTGCATGGTGAGATAACCAAAGATGTAACGTAAAATCCATCCTCCAATTACTGTATAATATGTAATGATTAAGACAGGTACTAAATAAGTGATAAATCCAATGAATTTAAATTTTTCACCAAGTTCTACGAAAGCTTGTAAAGCGTTTTTACCAGTTTTACGTCCAATTGCAGTATCAGTAGCTAATAAGGTAAAACCAAAGGTTAAAATTAATCCAAGATAAATACAAAGGAATAATCCACCTCCATCTTTGGCTGCTAAATAAGGGAATCGCCAAATGTTACCTACTCCAACCGCACTACCAGCAGCAGCCATAACAAAACCTAGCTGACCACTAAAATTACTTTTTTTAACTTTCTTTGTGTTTGAATTCATGCTATCAAACTCCTTTCTATAAATTAGATAGATCTAAATCCTTTTCCGATAATTTCAGAACTATTGACTATCGTAATAAAAGCATGTGTATCAACGGTTTTTACATAATTACGTAAAGCATTTGCTTCACTACGAGTTAAAACACTCATTAATACCGTTTTATGTTCTTGACTATAAGAACCATATGCTAATTGTTTTGTGGCAGAACGATGTAGTTTATGAATAATGAATGATTCAATTTCATTAGGATAATTGCTGATGATTGTACAAACCTTACGTAAATTTAAACTTTCGATTGCCATATCAACAATAGTACATTTGAAAATAAGTCCTAGAATACAATACAAACCAGTTTGTGGACCGTATAAAATGAAAGCACCACCAACAATTAAAGCATCACTACACATAAGTGCTTTTCCAATTTCTAAGGATGAATACTTATGTAAAATCATTGCAACAATATCGGTCCCACCTGTAGAAGCACCTAAATTAAACACAAATGCAGAACCAACAGCGGGTAAAATGACAGAAAAAAGCAATTCTAATAAAACATCGTTAGTAAGCGGTTGGCTAAGTGGATATATCGTCTCTATGAAAGAGACAAAGAAGGATAAGGCTAAGGAAGAGTAAATCGTCCACCCCATTGACTTATATCCAAGAAATATAAATCCTAAAATAATTAAAATAATATTGACAACCCACATAAAAGTACCTACATTCCATTGTGGAAAAAGTGAAGCTAAAATAATAGAAATCCCACTCGTTCCCCCAAAGGCGAAATGGTTTGGGGTTTTAAAAATCGCAATACCTAAAGCAGTAAATAATAATCCAAGATTAAGTGTGATAAAAAAACTCATCTTATTTATATATTTTTTTAACATAATTAACACTCCTTTGTTTCATTTACTAATAGTAATGAAGCAGGTAACATTTCAATTTCAATTTGTGTGTCAGGGTAGTATTCACCATCTAGGTTCATACCTTGAGGGCTAATGATTTTGATTTTATGATGTGATAATTGAATGCATTCTTTAAGTTTTTGAGGGGCATGTGTTAACAAAGGCCAAATTTTATACACAAGTTTTAATAAATTGAAGTTTTTAATTAAAGTAAGATCAAATTTACCATCAGAAATAGAAGCGGTTGGTGTCATACAGAAACCACCACCATAAAAACGAGCGTTATTAATGGTGAAAAGTAAACATTTGCCATCGAACCATAATTGATCATCCACAAAAACTTGAACATGATTAGGGTCATATATAAATAATCGGCGTACTAAAGTGGTAATATAAGATAACTGTTTAGGATAGATTGTGTACTTAGCATCATGAACATGTTTGGCAACATCACTATCTAATGCAAAACAAGCGGTATTAATACAATAAGTTTGGTTGATTTTTAAAATATCGATAGGTTTTGCCTTTAGAGATAAAGATGCGATGAATTGTTTCCAAGGATTTTTTTTATGAATAAGCATTCTTGCGAAATCATTTCCAGTACCAAAAGGAATTAAAACAAGCTCATGATGAGTGTTTACAAAGGCTGGTAACGAGCGATGAAGTGTACCATCACCACCAATAATATAAATACGTGCTTTACATTCTAATGAAGTTAAAAAGTGATAACGTTCTTCAATACTGTGAGCAATAAAGATTTGATAATCTAAATGGTGTTGTTGGAAGGCTTCTGTGGCTTTATTTAAAAACTTTTCAAGCTTTTTACTTTGAAGCGTGGAGTTGACAATCATAATGTGTTTCATAGTTCGTCTCCTTTAAATTACTCTATAAATTTTATTATACAAAAATAATAAAAAGACGAAAAGAAAAAATATGAAAATAACGCAAATTGTTGTAAAAAAATGTAAAATATAACTGAAAAATGCGGTTAAACTTGCATTTTAAGGTAAATTTTTAAAATGAAAACGGATACATAAAAAGAACCAAAAAATACTGAAAAAAGTTACAAAAAGTGCTTGACGAAGGGGTAATGATTTGGTAATATATACGAGCGCTGAGCGAGAAAAGCTCAGGCAATTCGATCTTTGAAAACTAAACAGGAAACGTCAATTCAAGAGAAACAATATTC
>JAXJYR010000241.1:0-4488 GCA_036306885.1 Longicatena sp. | reverse complement strand
TATGTTAATTCGGCATAAATTTCATCACTTACGACAATTAAATTATGTTCTTTAATGATTGGAACTAATAATTCATAGTCTTCTTTTGTCATTACCCCACCAGTAGGGTTGTTTGGATAGTTTAATAATAATACTTTTGTTTTCTCACTAATCGCAGCTTTTAATTGTTCTGGCGTTAACTTAAATTCATTTTCATGTGTTAATTTCACATGAACTGGTTTTCCACCAGCTAATTCTACTCCTGGAGTATAGGCTACATAGCTAGGCTCGGTTAAAATAACTTCATCGCCAGGGTTAATGAAGGCACGTAACGCAATATCAATCGCTTCACTTCCTCCAACTGTCACCACAACATTCTTAACAGGGTCATAGTTTAAGTCAAAGCGACGTTTCATATAAGCACAAATCTCTTCACGAAGCACTAATAACCCTTGGTTTGCAGTATAGTGGGTTTTTCCACTTTCAATCGAATAAATTGCCGCTTCACGAATATGCCATGGCGTATCAAAGTCAGGTTCTCCAACCCCTAATGAAATAACACCTTCCATTTCACTCGCTAAATCAAAGAAACGACGGATTCCACTTGGTTTCATATTCCTTACTTTATCTGATAAAAATGCTTCAAAATTCATTATGGAGTCACCACCAATCGTTCTTCTGTTTTTTCTTCTTCATCAAAGACTACTCCATTTACTTTATATTGTTTTAAAACGAAGTAAGTACATGTTGATGTAACATGTTCAATTGGAGCTAATTTTGCCCCAACAAAGTTAGAAATCTCTTGCATTGTACGCCCATACACGACAACATAAAATTCACTTTTTCCACTCATTAGATACATTGTATCTACTTCAGGGTAGCGATAAATGCTCTTGGCAATACGATCATATCCGTATTCACGTTCTGGTGATACTTGAACCTCAATTACCGCCATAACACGATTACGATTTGTTTTGTCCCAATTCACAATTGTATGATATCCACTAATAATTTTTTTACGTTCTAATTCACTCATTTTATGAATAACGCTGTCTTCATCAGATAATAAAATATCCGCAAGATCTTGGGTACTATAACGAGCATTACTCTCTAAAAGTGATAATAGTAACTCTTCTTTCATAAGATTCACCTTTCTTTACAAATATTCATATATACTATTTTATCAAAATATTATAGTAAGTAAATAAGAAATATATGCAAATTAACAGCTATAAGAAAAGAACATAATAAAATAAATTATGTCCATGGGTGATGTGTTCACTAGCAACGACTGATTCACAGAGAAAATTTAATAGCATATATTTGTTACTTTTTAATTCAATGAATCTATTCTATTTTATTTAGATGATTCATACTAAGAAATACCTTAAAATTTAGCGGATTTATATGAAATTTCAACAAAATTGTTGGTTTATTATACATGTATCTTATGAAAACGCTTAAATAACCGTTGAAAATATCTCAAAATATTGTAAAATAAATATATATACTCTTTTTTAAGAGAATCCGCAACAGATGCGTGAATTTAGAATATAATAATGGAACGCTCTATACAACAACCCCAATACTTTGCCTAAAGCGAGAGGAGAATATGTATGGCAATTTGTGATGTATTAAATGAAGTAATTGATTTTAGAAAAAGTGAGGATGGAAGCTGTGCGTTCAATGGTTTTTTAGAAGATTATTTATCTTTAATAGAAGATGATGATCAACAAAAAGATTTATATACGTTATTAAGTCCATTATTTGAAAAAGATAATAACTTAAAAATAATTTGTGACTTACAGTTAAGTGTGAATCGTAGTGCGATTGCAAATCAAATTATTCGCTATAAAGATGCGTTTAAGTTACCAAAAGGTGCGATTAAAGTACCATATTTAATTTATGGTTCTTATCATGGACAACGTGGTCCAACTCAAAAGGCAATGATTTTAACTTTAGGTGATAAAGAAGCATATATTATGGCTAAGTCGTTATATTATGTAATGAGTGAACCGGATAATGAGTTTGAAGGTACAAGAAATGAAATTATTGCGTCAGTATTAAGTAAAGATGGTATGAATCAAACTTTACAAGCGATTGATAATTTCTTTATGAAGGATGCGAAGGCAGGGAATGTACAACGTAACTTAGATATGGCCTTTTTCTCTTCTTATGATGAAATGTATGAGTTAGCATATCAAATTTGTGATACTCATAGAAATCAAATCGAAACTGGTTTAGAAGAAGCAGAAGATACAGAAGCATTTATTTACCATAATATTGCGACATGGTTCTTAATGAAGAAATTTACATATGTCCAATATATGATGGATAAAAACACATTAACAAGTAAACATGAAGGTAATGTGAAGAAACAACGTCAAACAGCCAAAGAGAAAAGTGATGCGATTTCCTTTGTGTCATTTTCTCAGATGTGGAGAATGAAAAAGAAATAAGAAACCGATTGGGTTTCTTTTTCTTTAGGAGGACTTTATGAAGTATTGTATGAAGTGTGGACAATTATTAAGTGAAAAGTTAATTGAAGAACAAGTAATTCCTTATTGTAGTGCTTGCGATGTATTATATTTTCCTCGCTACAATGTCGCTGTGAGTATGATTGTTAGACTTCAAGATGAAGTGTTATTGATTCATCAATACCAAAAACCATTTCCGATTTTAGTAGCTGGTTATGTAAGTCAAGGGGAAGCGTTAGAAGCTGCGTGTATACGTGAGTTAAAAGAAGAAACGAATTTAGATGCGATAAAGGTTACCTTCTTGCGTAGTCAGTATTATGAGCCATCGCAAACCTTGATGGTAAACTTTGAGGTTCTAGTGGATCATCCAAATTTTATTTTAAACGAAGAAGTAGAGGATGCTAAATTTTATCCTTTAGAAGATGCATTAAAGGTGATGAAACCAACATCCTTAGCTTATTATTTTATGAAAGAATATTTAAAAAAGAGAGGCTAGCGCAGTTCTACGTCTGCGTAAACCTCTCTTAAAAATTCTATTTGGTAAGCACCATTGGAAATAGATGCTAATTCTTCACTGACATCTTCACTACTAGCGAATTCATAGATAACTTTTTCTTGATAGTCTTTATAAATAACATCAATATTTTCACTACGGAAGAAATAATCAAATTTACCAATTAAATCATAGTTAAATGTGACACGATAGATTTTCATTAATTGTTTTTTGGTTAGGATGGCATGGTCAAGGGCATTTGTCACACTTTTAGCATAAGCACGAATTAATCCTCCAGCCCCTAATTTAATTCCACCAAAATAACGAACGGTCACAGCGACAATATCTTGAACATTACGTCCTGTTAGGCATTCTAACATGGGAACACCAGCAGTACCTGCAGGTTCACCATCATCATTAGAGCGTTGAAGTTCATTATGTTCTCCAATCACAAAGGCATAACATGCATGTCTAGCACTTGGATGAGCTTTTTTGATTTGAGCAACGAAAGCCTTAGCTTCTTCCTCACATTCACAACGATGTAAGTAACAAAGGAAACGACTTTTCTTAATCTCAATTTCTTCCATTAAATCTTCTTTTAAACGATACATGTTAAACATCCTTTCTATCATTGGGGATAGTATAACATATTTTACACCAGTCTTCTATACGAGCATTCACATTTCTTTTTTTGCTGACTTATGTTAAAATGTAGATATAGAAAAAGATAGAAAGGATGTGTTCTTATGAAACGTATCATGATGGTTTTAATGGTTTTTATGCTACTTGTAGGATGTTCAACCTCTACTCCAAAAGAAGATCCTTATATTAAAGAAGAGCGAAAAATTCAAAACCTTTCAGGAAGAGAAGCATTTGTATGGATTCCAGAGTCTTGGAATGTGGTAAAGGAAAATGATCGTTTATATTTCTTAGATGGTGAAAAAATATTAATGACCCAAACCGCATTACATCCATATAATGAAGTAAGTGATGTTGTAGAACAAACTCCATATGTAGCAGATATCCAAGTAAAAGAAATGAAGGATGTTGTGGAAACCGATAATGGCTTTAAATATGGTAAGTATGTTGTCGCACAAGGTGGCAAGGAACAAGAACGTTATTTCATGCACTTAGGAAAAGGGGCAGAATCTGATTTTGTCTTTATTGTATGGGATGAAAGCATTAGTGAAGATTTAATTAAAGAAATTGTCTTATCATTAGAAGCACATTAATCAAGTAGGTAACAGTCTCCATGTGAGGTTGTTACCTTTTTAAATTATCCCTTATCGAATATACTTTTCCCATAAAATCAACCTTATTTTAAGGGAAAAGGTATGTGATTAAGGGAAAAAAGATAGAAAAAAGGTCATATCCAGTTGGATATGACCATGTTTTTATGCGAATAAAATATCTTTCATCGTATAGCTTCCATATGGTTGGTTTTGGACAAAGAGTACGGCACGTAATGCACCCGTAATAAAAATTTGTTTACTTGTTGCGCTATGTTTGATTTCAATTGCTTCATCAGCACCTAAGAAG
>JAXJYR010000240.1:0-4212 GCA_036306885.1 Longicatena sp. | reverse complement strand
ACCTGAATTTACGGGTGGATTTTTAATGGAAATGGATGAACAAATGGATGAGGTATCTAAATTTTATACATCACTTAGTCAACCAATGATGTTTAAATCACCAGAATTTATTAAAACGAATCAGGATATGATGAATTATGTCATCAATATTTTTGAAACCTTTGAGGAAGCAATTCAATCAACCCCAAGCTTTATGGCAGCATATAATGAAAATGATGTTGTGCATTATAGTGATTTATTCGATTTGCAAGCTTTAATTGATTATTGGTGGATCCAAGAGGTCTTTTATAATCAAGATGGTGTACGTCGTTCGACTTATATGTATCAAGATTTAAATGGTAAAGTAGTTATGGGTCCAGTATGGGACTTTGACTGGTCAAGTGGTGGTATGGGAGAAGTACAAGCCACCAACAAATGGTTTACATGGGGACATAATAATTACCAACAAAAACAACAATGGTATAAATTCTTAGTAAAAGATCCATATTTTTTAACCTTAGCATATCAAAGATATCAAGAAATACGACCATTATTAACGAAAATGCTAGATAGTATTAGTGTTTATCAGGATGTTTTATTAGAATCAGCAGCATCGAATCAACAAATTTGGGGTACAGGAAGTTTTCCAAGTAATTCTGAAAAATTAAGAAATTGGTTATTAAGTCATATCAATTGGATAGACGAACAAATGACAACCCGTGAAAGCTTTATGAGATCGATTGCGAGTATCGATGCGAGTGATTTTGAAGTCCAAATGACAAGAAGTAATGATCTTCCCCTTGTACCAGCTAAAAATGAAGATTATATGTTAGCAGATGGTGAAAATATTAATGTATTAGTAAATCAAGATGCCAATATGTATGTCAATGGTAAATTGGTTGCGATGTTAAAAGCTAATCAAAAATCAATGATTCCCCACCAACAAGTGATTCAAATCAAGGATGAAACGAATGTCATTAGCTTTGTGGCAATGGAAGATGGTAATGCCAATATGAGTAAGGTAGTGGCAAACACGATTATTAATGGAGAATTAAAACCAGTTTCGCTTACGATTACTGGTTTATTCCAAAAAAATTATCAGCTAGGAGATAGTGCATTTAATGCGCAACAGTTAAAGGTAGAAGCCTTATTTAACAATGGAACGACGTTGGATGTGACAAATGAATGTGAAATCTCAGGATTTGATTCAAGTAAATTAGGTACGTGTACGATGAAGGTCACATATCAAGATGTCACAGAATCATTTCATATTGAAATCAAGGAACCTACTATTTCAACCTTTATTGTCGATGCACCCCGTGTGATTGATATTAGTGAATCTACACAAGCGAAGAGTATCAAGGTTCAATATGTAAATGGGATGGTTCGTGATATCACTACTGAAGTTGTTTATCAGGATATAGACATTACCCAACCAGGAGTTTATGATATTACCTTTACTTATCATAAACGTAAATATACATATCGTGTGATTGTGGTAAGAACCAACACATTAAAGCAACGTTTAACGCAAAGTGAAGCCCACTTTAGTGAAAATGAAGATGCATATTCAACTGCTTTCGCAAATGAAATTAAACAAATGCTAAGTGATGCGAAAAAATTACTACATTCCTTTGATTATCAAAAAATCGAAGAAGCCATTCAATCCTTAGAGGCATATCTACAGCTTCCAAGCTTATCACGTGTCATGAATTTAAAGGCTGAAGCATTAGATTATAAAACGATTCAATTAAGCTTTGATGAAGTGGAGAGCGCAACCCATTATCAAATCTATCGTTTAGATACGAAAAAGAATAAATGGATTAAATATCAGCTTGTCACTTTTAATAAAGCTACTTTTAGTGGCGTAAAAACAGGAGTCAAATATTCTTATCGGGTACGAGCAGTTCTCAATTTGGGCGATGAAAAAATGATATATGGTAAATCATCTTCTACTAAGAGTGCGACCACAATGTTAACAGGAGAATTAACATTAAAAATTAAAACGATGCCGAAACAATTTTGTTTAACTTGGAATAAGATTCAAGGGGCAACCCGTTATATTATTTATCGTAAAAAAGCTGGTGGAAACTATCAAAAGGTTTTAACCTTAGGAGATGTGAATACTTATACAAGCTCAACGATGAAAAAAGGCACTTATTACTATAGTGTAAGAGCTGCTAGATATGATTCGATTGAACGAGTGATGACATCACCATCAAATGAAGTGATGGGAACAATTCAATAATCGAAGGATTAAAGGAAAGGAACAGTTGGCTGTTCCTTTTTTAATGAGAACGTTAATAATTCATGGTAAAGCACCTATAAATATGATAAAATAGAAGAAATGTATGAGGTGAATAATATGGATGTAAACAAACTATTTCCAATGAGTAAGGTTGGAGTACAAAGAATAAAAGAATATAAAGATGAGCTACTATCCATCATGGCAAAGGATAAACAAAGAGTATCCTTAAAACAATTTACTTTTTTATGTCAAGGAAGTGCATCATATCGTCGTATTGATGGTGTTGATCAACACATGGGATTTGAAGATTTCATGGAGTTAAATGATGAACAAAAAGGGCAAGTAAAAGCAATGCTAGAACGTATTTATCATATTCAAGATGTAGCGAGTTTAGATAAAGTAATCGGACAATTTTCACGTTATCATCAAGAATATATTCAATTTACATCATTTTGGAATGGGGAACCTTTATTTGATGTGAATGAATTAGATGGAAAAGCAAAATCAATCTTTGAATATAATATGGCTTACGCAAGCTTATTTCGTGATTTAGTGAAGGAACAAGGATTCTATGGTTTTGTCGTTCAAGAAATTGTGACGTTATGTCGTATTGCCTATGCTTGTGGAATGCTTGATATTGCTGGATTTAAAACACGTTGTTATCCATTTGTGACAAAGGTTGCGCAAATTTTTGATAACTGGGCAGAATATGCAATTTCCGTAATTTGTGGAGCTTTATATTATAATGTACGTAATGGTGTTAAGGAAGAAGAGTCAGTACGTATTTTCCACTTACAAAAATCGATTTTAGATACCTTAGCAAATGCGGAAGTAGGATGGAAAAAGACACCGTGGTTAATGAAAAAGGAAAAAGAATTCTATTTACCAAAAGAAAAAATTTACCAATTATTACATGATTGGGAAGGTGGAGACATGTGTATCGCCAGTGATCGTATTATGTGCGATGGTCGAGTTTGCGGATATATGTATCGTGTGAAACCAGAGCATGACTGGGATAGTGGATGGCGTTTCTTAGCAGGGGATGAGGATGCGGATTATTTAGATGATCCAGATAACTCAGGATTATACAAATTAAATACGGTAGTAAACTATGACCCTGAAATTCAACCCTATTTAAATGATGAATACGGTAGCGTATTTGCCCGTAAGGAAGATTTATTATTTCACAAAATTAAATAAAAAGTGAGGTAAGCGACATGTTGTATTTTTCACAGTGTCATCATCAATTCGAAAAAGGACATCTGGAAACAGATGTCACTTTTACGTTGTCTGATGTTGGGTTGACACGTATTTATGATGATCAAAACCTTGTCGCTTTTTTAACTGGTCAACAATATGATGAACATCTTAAAATTGCCTTCAATCAACAAAACATCGATTTAGCTAGCGATGAAGGGCGTAGCTTATGGAGAAAACAATATGCCACCCTTTACCATGAAGTCAATGCGATTTTAAGAGAACAAACTATTTTAGAAAATATTACTTTATTTTATGATGATCAAAAAACAGCTATCTATGAAGCACTAAAATATTTTGATTTACAAGCAAATGCCCATGATAGCTGTGAAGAAGCATCTTTTGATGTTTTAACAAGAATGATATTCAGTCGTATTTATTTAAGGAAGACAGCTATTTTATTTGTTGATACCAATGCCTTAGATTATACCAAAGAAGAATTTGAGATTTTCGCAACCCAATTAACGAAAATGGCTACTTGTATACAAGTGATTGTGTTTGGTGATAAAGAACTTGCTTTACCTTATACACGTGAGCTAACGATACGTCAAGGTCATTTATTAGCCGATAGTGGAAAAGAAGCTTCTACCACAATGGTTCAACAACCTTCTGGTGAGCTACAACGTTCTGTCTTTACCCAAATGATGAAACAAATGCATCAACGCTATTCTTTACCATATCATGTCCTATTATTTCTATTTATGATTTCCTTCTTCTTGGTAAGTGTT
>JAXJYR010000239.1:0-9820 GCA_036306885.1 Longicatena sp. | reverse complement strand
GTTCACGAATATGATAGGCACCATCTTGATAAGCAAGCTGTTTATCATAATAGACAAAATGCATTTCACTATCATTATCAACGATTGGCAATACACAGTGACATTCATCAAATAAAGCATCTAGTTGAACTTCATTCCCATATGCACAATAAAGAGCACATACACCTTTTAAATACGGTTTTAATCGTTCGCAAATAAGCTGACTTTTATTTTTCACTTCTACTTGTGATAAATTTTTACGACGTTCTTTTAATAGCTTACGTTGGCGTTGCTTCATCCAATTGACCCACTCATATCCAATTTTAACAATTGGTTTAATTCTACCGCATATTCCATTGGTAATTCACGGGTAAATGGTTCTAAAAATCCCATTACAATCATTTCTGTGGCAGCTTCTTCACTTAAACCACGACTCATTAAATAAAATAATTGTTCCTGTGAAATATTCGATACGCTTGCCTCATGCTCAATTTGACTCGTTTCATTGTAAGAAATATTAGTAGGTAGCGTATCACTACGAGATTGTTTATCTAAAATTAAAGTATCACATTCTACCTTACTTTTCGCAAAATCAGCATTTTTCCCATGTTGCACAAGACCGCGATAGTTAACTTCTCCCCCTAATCGAGCAACTGACTTAGAGATAATTGAACTATAAGTATGTGGTGCTAAGTGAATCATTTTCGCACCAGCATCTTGGATTTGGGAACGACTTGCGACGGCGATGGAAATACAAGTTCCTTTCGCATATGGCTCGGCTAAAACACAGGCTGGATATTTCATATTTAAACCTGAACCAATGTTTCCATCAATCCATTCCATTGAACCGTTTTCAAATACCTTAGCACGTTTAGTAACTAAATTGACGATGTTTTCACTCCAGTTTTGAACAGTTGAATAACGACATCTAGCATTTTTATGCACAAAGATTTCGACCACTGCCGCATGTAAAGAATCTTTCGAATAAACAGGGGCTGTACATCCTTCTACATAATGTAAATCAGCTCCTTCATCGACAATAATTAAAGTACGCTCAAATTGTCCACTACGTTGTGTATTAATACGAAAATAAGATTGTAGAGGCTTTTCTAATTTTACCCCTTTTGGTACATAAATAAAGCTTCCTCCACTCCATACACAGCTATTTAAAGCCGCAAACTTATTATCCGTCATTGGTACTAATTTTCCAAAATATTTTTGAAATAATTCAGGATGCTTTTTTAATGCCGTATCCGTATCTAAAAAGATAACCCCTTTTTCTTCTACTTCGGCAAGCATATTATGATATACTGCTTCAGAGTCATATTGTGTGGTAACCCCTGCTAAAAACTCTTTTTCAGCTTCAGGAATTCCTAGCTTTTCAAAGGTATTTTTAATCGTTTCAGGTACATCATCCCAGCTTTTTTCACTTTTTTCGCTTGGTTTTACATAATATGTATAATCATCGAAATCAATACTTTCTAAAGATGGTCCCCAGTTTGGCATTGGCATGTTCGAAAAGGTTTCAAAAGCCTTTAAACGAAAATCACGCATCCATTCATTTTCTTGTTTAATTTTAGAAATTTCTTCAATCGTTTCGCGACGTAATCCTTTAGCACTTTTATATACACTTGTATCCTCGTCATGAAATCCATAAGCGTAACGATCAAGATTTAATTCATCCATTCTCATCACCCTCACTTCCATCTAAAATAGCTTCTAAACCACGCCAACCAATTGTGGCACATTTAATACGGTTGGCTTGTTTCCCAACATTATGAAAAGCAATGGCTTCTTGTAATAGCTCTTCATCATATGGTTTTTCATCAATCATCGCATAATAATTGGCAATGATTTCACGTGCTTCTGCCACTTTTTTTCCCATTAATAGCTCTGACATAATAGATGTCGATGCTGTTGCAATCGTACATGCAACACCATCAAAACGAATATCTTCTATCACATCATCTTTTACTTTAGCTTGAACCTGAATATCATCAATACATGAGGCAGAGGCCATGTGTTTACTAACATAGCCTTCTGCATCGCTTAATTGATGATTACGGGGATAAGCATAATGATCCATAATAATTTCACGAAGCACCATTGGTTGATTTAATAATGATTTCATAATCTTCCTCCTAAAAAAATGCTCCTAGACAATTTTCCATCGTTGTATGCTGTAATACCTCTAGAAAACGATCTACTTCTGCTTTTGTATTATAAAAATATAAGCTAATCCGTAGTGTAGCACTACATTGTAATAATTCATTTAATAATTTCGCACAATGTTGACCACTTCTTAACGCAATCCCATTGACGTTAAACCATGTTGCGACATCTTGGGCAAAAATATTCTTTACATTAAAGGTAATAATACCACTCGCATGATCTTCATGGTATAAGATAACATGATCCATTTCTTTCATTTTCGCAATCGCATAATCATGTAATTCTTTTTCATATTGATAAATATGCTCCATTCCCACTTGCGTTAAATAATCAATCGCAGCACCTAATCCAAAAATTTCAGCAATCGGTTGGGTACCACTTTCAAAGCGTTCTGGCACATCCTTTAAAATAATTTCGCCATTAGGATAATAACGAGCATTACTATCTCCACCTAAATAAATCGGTTCCATTTGGTTTAATAAATGATATTTCCCATATAAAACACCAATTCCTGTTGGACCTAGCATTTTATGAGCACTAAAGGCAAAGAAATCACAATCTAATGCTTGCACATCAATTTTTTGGTGCGCTACACTTTGTGCACCATCGACCACTACAACTGCCCCATAGCGATGAGCTAGTTCACATATTTCTTTGATTGGTGCTTCATAGCCTAATACATTGGTTACATGTGCTAAGACAATCACCTTTACTTTTTCACTCATCATCGATGCAAGCGTATCTAAATGAATACGTCCATCCTCGCTAATATCAATATATTGTAGCTGTGCTTTTTGTTCCTGACAAACACGCATCCATGGCAAAATACAAGATGCATGCTCGGCAATTGTCGTTAAAACAATATCCCCTGCCTTTAAATGCGTTCTTCCATACCCATATGCGACTAAATTTAAACCTGCACTCGCTCCTGATGTATAAACAATTTCTTGTGGCGATGCATTTAAAAAGCTTGCACATTTTTGACGCACTTCTTGATAACGTTGGTCTACATAATAACTTAAATCATAATCACCACGATGGGCATTTGCACCATATTCACAATAATAAGCACAAATCGCATCAATCACTGATTGTGGTTTCAGCGTAGTAGCTGCATTATCTAAATAAATAAGTGGTTTTCCTTGCATTTGTTTATTTTGTATCATTGGAAAATCCTGACGTATTTTTTCTACATCAAACATATAGTCCCACCTTTTTCTCCATTTCTTCTTTCATGCTCGCATTCACTTCTTCATTGGCAAAGAAATTACAAATTGGCATTAAATACCCTGCCGATAATAATCCTAATGCTTGTTGACGTGTTAACCCGCGACTCATTAAATAATATAATTGATTTTCATCCATTTGTCCTAAAGTCATCGCATGCGAAGCTTTTACTTCATCCTCGTCAATTAATAAAATCGGATCCACTTTACAACGATGACGTTTCGTCATTGTCAATACACGAGTTTTTTGGTGCGATGCACTTCCACTCGCCCCTTTTTGAATAATTCCACTTGCTTTCATCGCATACTTAGCATCATCCTGGATAATCGCATAGTGATTCATAATGCCTTCACTATCACGACTTTCATGAATGATATCTACCTTATATTCTTTTTGACTTTGTGCTAACGTAGCACTCATTACATCGGCTTTCGCATAAGGCTCCTTTAATTGAATTTGACAATGGATATTACTATTTCCTTTTTCTACTTCAAGTAAGCCTACATTTAAATTCCCACCCTCAAATACCATTCCTTTGATATTACAATTAACATCATCTTCACTTGTATTTTCCAATAAAACCTTTAATGAAGCATATTGTGCAACTGTAATCATCAAAGAAAGCTGCTCCACTTTATCATATGTTAAATATAATGAGGCGTGCGTATTACTTGGTACTTCAATTTCAACCAATTCATCTTCAATCTGTAGTCTTAAGAAGTCGTTATTTTGTACCTGTAGCTTCATATTACTTACCGCCTTTATTCACGGCACAAGAACCTAATAAGACACGTGGTTTATTTTCTTGTTTACTTGCACTTACTCCATACTCTGCTTCAATCCAGTCATAACCTTCTTTGTCAACACGCTCTACTAAGCTAGCATCTCCACTTAATACAATTTGCCCATCCATTAAAACATGAGCATGAGTTGGTTGTAGTAACTGTAGGAAACGCGCATAATGTGAAACAACAATAATTCCCATACCAGTTGTTTTTTGAACATCTAAAATGGTTTGGGCAACCAATTTTAATGCATCCACATCTAAACCACTATCAATTTCATCTAACATTGCAATATTGGGCTTTAACATTTTTAATTGAATAATTTCATTACGTTTTTTCTCTCCACCTGAAAAACCTTCATTCACAAAACGGTGTGCCAAATCATCTTTCATTTGTAACTCTTTAATTGCCCCTTCCATTTCACGAATAAAACTAAATAACGGAATCGGACGTTCACGACGAGCATTGATAGCTGCACGTAAAAAATCTGAATTTGTTACACCACTAATTTCACTAGGATATTGCATACCTAAAAATAATCCAGCTTTACTACGTTCATCTACCTTCATTGAAAGTACATCTTGATCATTTAAAGTAATTTCTCCATCCTGAACCTCAAATTTAGGGTTTCCCATAATTACTGATAATAAAGTACTTTTACCATTTCCATTTGGTCCCATTAGCGCATGAATTTCGTTCTCCTTTACTTCTAAAGAACAACCTTTTAATATTAATTTATCTTCAACACTTGCATATAAATCTTTAATTTTTAAAGTGCTCATTTTCATCACCCTTTCACGTTGATAATTTTAACAGATTTTCAATTGATACACAAATTATATGTTTATATTTTGAAAAATTAAGATGTAGAGGTGAAAACACTTTAAAAATGATGTGAAATCATGTAAAAAACACAAATCAAATTGCAAAATGATAAGACATAAATTATAATAGAAGAGTTAGAATTAGGAGGATTATTATGGCTAAAATTTTAAAACAAAATTGGTTTGTTGTTTTGGTCGCTATCGTTCTAGTAGGATTTTCAATCTTTAGTGTATATGACACAAACAAAGGAAAATTACCTGGAAAATCAGAATCTGGAAAAGATGTCATTGCAAGCATCGACGATGTGAACATTACAGCAGACGACGTCTACGAAAAATTGTATGACGCAGGTGGAGAAAGTTTATTAACTTTAAAATTCCAAGCAGCTGTTGTGGATGAAGCAGTTGATATGACAGATGAATTGGAAGAAAGTGCTGAAAACATTAAAGCATACTTAGAATCAACAGCACAAAGCTACGCATCATCTAACGGTATGAGTGTTGAAGACTACATGGCAAACACATTATCACAATATGGTTATGCAGCCGATGAAATTGATTTATTTGCCCGTGTGCAAGCTAAAATGAGTCATTTACAAAATGAATATGTTGAATCTCATTTAGATGAACTTTTCACACCAATGCACAAAGAAAACAACGGTCGTACAGTTTCTCACATTTTAGTAAAAATGGCAGATGCTAAAAACCCAACTGATGCAGAAATGGCAACAGTAAAAGCAATTGAAAAAGACTTAGAAACAATGAAATTTGAAGAAGTTGCGAAAAAATACGCTGACAAAGGTGATACTTCAAGTGCTCAAAACGGTGGTTACTTAGGTTACATGGACAAAACAACTGGATATGTAAAAAGTTTCTTAGATACTGCGCTTTCACTAAAAGCTGGTGAACGTAGTGAATGGGTAAAAGAAAGTAACTCAAGCTATAATGGTTGGCACATGATTGTCGTACATGAAACAGATAAAGACAAAATCTTAAACGATGAAAAAGCTAAAGATTCTGTATATAGTGCGATTGCAACTGCAAACCCAGACTTAACTACAAAATTTATTAAAGAAGCAGCTGACAAATTAGATATCAAATACGGTAATGAAGAAGTTGAAAAACACGTAGCTGATATTTTCGCTGGTAAAAAAGATTAGGAGGCATGGATATGAAAAAATTAGCAATGTTATTATGCTGTGCAGCCATGCTTACAACGTTAGCTGGATGTAAAGATGCTGTTGCAAACATCAGTAACAGTTCTGAAGTATTAATTCAAGTAGGAAGTACAAAAATCACAAAAGGTGATATTTACGACAGTTTAAAATCAACAAGCGGTGCATCTGTAACAATTCAATTAGTTCAAGATAAACTAGCTGAAAAAGAAGGAATTACAGTAACTGATGAAATGAAAAAAGAAGCCGCAAAAGATTTAGTACAATTGAAAAAAGATTACGGTGGAGACGAAGCCTTTGCAGAAGCATTAGCAAGTGCAGGGTTTAAAAATGATGAAGATTACTTAGAACGCGTAAGCTACCCTGATTTATTAAAAGGTGCTTTACTTGACAAATATCTAAGTGAAAACGAAGAAAAAATCTTAAACCAATACCACCCTATTAAAGCTAAAGTAATTGAATTTGCAAGTCAAGCGAACGCAGATAAAGCATTAGCTGCATTAAAAGATGGGGAAAAATTAGCTGATGTATTTGCAAAATATGGAGCTGAAAAAGCTACTTACAAAGGAACTGAAGCAATTTACCACGCTGAAAGTAGTTTACCAAACACTGTATATACACGTTTAACAACAAACAAAGACAAAGGTTTAATCGCTGAAGTATTAAAAGATGCTAGTGAAGAAAAATGGTATATTACAGAAATTACAAACCTAGATCCAACATCTATGGTTCAAGAAATTTTTGATGAATTAAAAGTTTCTGCAACTAGTTTAGATACTTCAATGTTAGAAACATACTTGAAAAAACACAACTTCTCTGTTTATGACATTGATATTTACAACGAAATTAAAACAAACTACCCTAGCTATTTAGTAACTGAATAGTAAAACATCAAGAAAAGAGCGAAAGCTCTTTTTTTATGTTATATTCTGTTGTAAAATATATAAAATGAAGGAGATGAAAATATGTGTATTTTTTGTAAAATTGCAAACAAAGAAATCCCATCTTGTTGTATTTATGAAGATGAATTATGTATGGCGTTTTTAGATTTAGCACAAGTAACGAAAGGACATACCTTAATCATTCCGAAACAACATGTTGATAATCTATTAACCTGTGATGAAGCTTTAGCCGCTCATTTAATGAAGGTTGCGACAAAATTAGCGAAGCATTTACAAGTTAAATTACAAGCACAAGGAATGAATTTATTAAGTAATGCCCAAGAGGTTGCAGGTCAAACCGTAATGCATTTCCATTTACATCTAATTCCACGTTATAGTGAACAAGATGCTATTTGCATTCAATTTAACGAAAGCGAAAAACAAGATTTAGACGCATTATGCGCACTTTTAAAGGAGTAATCACAATGGAAGATACAATTGTTGCCTTAACACTAGAAGATGGCTCAGAAGCTCAATTTGAACTATTAGAAATTATTGAATTTCAAACTAAACAATATGCAGTCTTAGTTGGTATTGATGCGAGCTGTACAGGATGTATGATTCTCGAGGTAGAAAAAATCATTGATGACACAATGTCTTTCTATCCTGTTCCTATCGAGATTGCCAACCAAGTCTTTGAAATCTTTAAGGAGCACGCAAAAGATTTATTTACTTTTGAATCATAAAAAAACGATGCCTTCTCGATATACGTTCGAGATGGGCATCATTTTTTTATACATCCATATTTAATTCATATAAATCATACGTTTGATAACGACGTTTTAATAATGACATTAGTTTTTCTTCATCACTAAAGTCTTGTTCATTATGGAAATATAATTTCTCACCATAAACACTTACCTTTTGGGCTTCAAAAGAAGTATTAATACCACTATATGTTACACCATAACAAATCATATCATTTTCATTATCACCCTTGGCATAAATTAGATAAATATCTAAGATACGATCATGTTGCTTCGCATCATGTGCTTTTAAAAAATATCTTCCGATAAATTCTTGTTTATCAAATTGAATACCTGATTGTAAATCAACTTCATAAAAATCATTTTCTATAATTGATTTTACATTTTTCTTCAAATAGTTTTCTCCACGCTCTTTTAAATCCTTTTGATACGCATAAGGTAGTTGGAAAATACTATCAATTTTTCCAGGTAAATTTTCAACCTTCACAATTTTTGTCTCATGAATCGGTTTAATATGATAACGTTGTGCTAATTCTTCATCAAAGGTAGCAGTAATCTTAATCGTATCCCCATTACTTAGCTGTTCCTTAGGTTCGACTTCATATACTACACTATCGTAAAATTGCGTAATACGTTGATTTACCATATTTACATGTGATGAAACACTTACACTTGCTACACCACTTTCACCACTATAATTTAATTGAATTGGTTTCATTAAATCAACTTCAATATTACGATAAAACCACATATAGCAAATTCCATATAAAACCGATAAAATAAGTATCATCATCCCGATACTAATTGCTTTATTTTTGATTAAATCTTTATTCATTATGAATCACTTCTTTTCTTTTGCATTGCCTCATAAACAACATTTGGCACATAATCTTGATAATCTGCATGAAAATGAGCTAGTTCTTTTACCATAGAACTTGAAATTAAAGCATATTTACCATCCGCAAATAAGATGACGCTTTCTATTTCTGGTGCAATTAACGCATTCATCGCTGCTAAATCTTTTTCGTATTCATAGTCCTTTAAGGTTCTTACTCCACGAATCATAGCGCAGGCTTCTACTTTACGGGCATAATCAATCGTTAAACCACTATAAGCATCACATTTTACATTATCTAAATGTGATAAGGTTTGATTCATTAAGGTAATCCGTTCCTCTACACTAAAGAACCCTTTTTTATTAGGATTACATAATACAACTACATATACTTCATCAAATAGTTTTGCGGCTCGTTCGATGATATGAATATGACCATTAGTAATTGGGTCAAAACTTCCTGGAACGATTACACGTTTCATAACAATTCTCCTTCCATTCGATAGTAACTAATTTTCGTAATTCCATAGGTCGCCTCTTTCACCAGGCATAAATCCCCATAGGTTTCTTGAAAACTATCCTCTTTTAAACTTTCACAGACAACATTCGCATCTGCCTTCAACATTTGATGTTCCACTAAAAAGGTTAAGATATCATCAATTTGTTGTTTCTTATAAGGAGGATCTAAAAACACAAAATCAAACTTTCTTTGTTCTTGAGCTAATTTCGTTAATGCACTACGAAAATCCATTTTCAATATTTCTACACTTGATTCTTCTTTCAAGGCTTTCACATTCGTTTTAATAATACCAATTGCCTTATGGCTACTATCGACAATCACACTATGACGCATTCCTCGACTAATCGCTTCTAATGATATATTACCACTACCACCAAATAAATCTAACATCTCTCCTTCATCAAAGTATGGACCAATACGTGAAAAAATAGCCTCTTTCACCTTATCTGATGTCGGTCTAGTTAAATCACCATCTAAACTCTTTAAAATGCGAGAACGATGTTTACCAGCAACAATTCTCATTTTAACCTCACATTCCTTTCTACAAGGCACACATAGAAATGAAAATGCCTTGATTTTTTAACTAAATTCTTTTATTTTGTAACTGAAGGAGCGCATACTACAAAGCACGTGGGGGCGAGTTGCAGATTACTGT